>CAYTVM010000033.1:0-5981 GCA_964441685.1 uncultured Atribacterota bacterium
TTAAAGTAAATGGAAGAGATAAAGAATGGGAAGAGAAATTAACCGTTGGTCTTCTGTTAGAGAAGTATAAATATACCTTTCCTTTAATAATGGTAAAGATTAATGGCAAATATATTCCCAAGGAAAAATATATAGATACCGCGATTATGAACGGAGATGATGTCCAGGTAATCCATTCTATTGCCGGCGGCTAACAAATAAGAATTTTTATGACAATTAATTTTAATTTAATTTGTGTAAATGATTAAAAGCAGAAAGTTAAAACTTTCTGCTTTTTTTTTATGTCTGGCCTCTTGCAATTATCATAAAGAAATGATAGTATTAAAAAAAGTTAGGCATACCTAATTAAGATAGGAATATTTATCAATAAAAAACAGTTTTCGATAAGATTAAGAATAGTTAAGAAGGGGAGTAAAAAATAAATGACTACCCGAAATATGGAAGATTATCTGGAAGCGATATGGAATTTACAGGATAAAAAAGGATATGTTAAAGCAAAAGATATTGCCGAAACATTAGAGGTAACCCGTCCCAGCGTATCCGGGATGATTAAAAAATTATCAGAAAACAGTTATATATTATATGAAAAATACGGTGGGATTGTATTTACAGCAAAAGGTAAAAAATTAGCCCAGGAGATTAAAAGGCGCCATACTTTATTGGTAGAGTTTTTAAAGATTATCGGAGTTGATGAACAAAATGCTCAAACTGATGCTTGCAGGTTAGAGCATGATGTTTCACCAGAAACGATAACTTGTCTGCTTGAATTTGTAGAATTCATTAGTTTATTACCAGAAGGTTCCGAGTGGAAAGAAAATTTTCAAGAATGTTTAAAAAAAAGAGGCTTGTTGAAAAGAGACAGTATAAAAATTATAAAGGAAAATATTAAGAGAGAGTGAGAATAAAAGATATGACCATTACTTTGGATTCAATTAGCGAAAATAAAAAAGTTAATGTTGTGAGTATTTCCGGAGGATGGGGGATAAGGCAACGCTTAGGTTGTTTAGGCATTCATCCCGGAGACATTATAACTGTAAAAAGAAGCGCTATTATGCGTGGCCCTATTTTAATAAGTATCCATGGGAACCAGGTTGCTTTGGGCAGAGGAGTGGCTAGAAAAATTATGGTGGAGGAAAAATAATGAAAATTGCTCTTATGGGACAACCTAATTCAGGTAAAAGCACCATCTTTAATCATGTTGCCGGATATAAAGCAGTAACCTCTAATTTCCCCGGGAAGACAGTAGGATATTCCCTAACGAAATTTAAACTCTTTAATCAAGCAATTGAATTAGTTGATTTGCCAGGAACTTATTCTTTAACCTCATTTGACCTGGCTGAACTTGAAGCAAGAAAGTATTTGTTGAATAGCAATGTTGATGTGGTTATAAATGTTGTTGACGCTTCACTTCTTAGTAGAAGCTTAGAACTTACTCTTCAACTTTTGGAGCTTAAATTGCCTATGATGATATGTCTTAATATGATTGATGAAGCTGAACGTAAAGGCATTAGAATTGATATTGAAAAATTATCTAAAGTTCTTGGTATACCAGTTGTGCCGGCAATTGCCTTAAAGGGAAAAGGAATGAAAGAACTTTTTTCTACAGCGTATAAAGTAGGAAGAAAAAAGAAAATTGGTAAAACCCTAAACTTTAGTAAAGATGTAGAGGAAGTTATAGCCCAATTATCTACACCAATTAAAGAGAAACAAATTGACCAAAAATTTAATGTACCGGAACGGTTTTTAGTTCTTAAATATTTAGAAAATGATAGTTACTTTATAGAAAATTATAAAGAAAAGAACAACTCTCTTTTTAAAAAAATAGTCCATTTTCAAAATATACTAAAGGAAACTCATGGTAGACAATCCGATGTAGTTATTTCTTCTGAACGGCATCATCTCTCCATGAATATATATGAGTCAGTAGTTACACTTACTAAACCTCATACAAGTCTAATAGATTATCTGGATAATATCTTAATGCATCCATTTTTCGGGTATATTTCTTTAGGCCTAATTTTTTACTTATTTTTTAATTTAATTTTTAGTCTGGGGAAAATGGTAGAAGAACCATTACTGGATTATTTTTATAAATTAATTCCTTTGCTAGAGAAAGGCATCGATTCAGGTACTCTATTATTTTCAATAATTAGTGGTATTATTCAAGGATTAGCCGGCGGGATAGCTATTGTCTTGCCTTATCTGTTCCCATTTTTATTTGGCTTGGCCATTTTAGAAGATTTAGGTTATCTGCCTCGCATAGCTTTTCTCTTAGATGCGTTTTTACATAAGATTGGTTTACATGGTAAAGCAATTATACCTTTTATATTAGGCTATGGCTGTACTGTTCCGGCTATCATGGCTACCAGAATTTTGGAATCGGAAAGAGATCGTTTTATTGCCTCTGTTCTGACTACCATGATTCCCTGTGCTGCGCGAATGACTATAATATTTGCATTGGTGGCTTTTTACATTAGTCCTCAAGCAGCTTTGGCTATTTATATTTTAAATATTATTGTAATTATCATATCAGGAAAGATATTATCCCGCTTGCTGCCAGAGATAACTCCGGGAATGATCTTAGAGATTCCGGCTTATCATATTCCTTCTATCAAAGTTGCATTAGCCAAGACCTGGCTCAGAATGAAAGAATTTATATTTGTGGCCTGGCCTTTACTTATTGTGGGTAGTACAATTTTAAGTTTATTAAAATACTATAAGACAGATATACTTATAAATAATTTATTTTCTCCTCTAACCTCTCTTCTCGGTCTCCCTTTAGTGGTTGGTACTACTCTAATATTCGGTGTTCTTCGTAAAGAACTTTCTATGTTAATGTTGATTCAGGCTATAGGAACTTCTAATGTCGCCGCAGTAATGTCCGTGACTCAAATTATGACTTTTACTATCTTTGTAATTTTTTATGTTCCTTGTGTAGCGACTATTGCGGTTTTATGGAAAGAAATTGGAAGTAAGCGAACGTTATTTGCTGTAGGTTTTACTTTTATTTTAGCCGTTATTTTAGCAACCATCACTCGATTTATATACTAAAGAATAGTATATAGTATTTAGCATTTAGTATATAGTAAAAAAACCGATATTATATATGGTAATAGAGGCAACAAAGGAAAAGGTAGGAGAATACACTTAAAATAATTAAAAATAAACACCTTTTATTTAAACTATTTTTCACTAAATAAATAAAAGAGATTAAAATGAATAAAATATGGGTTTTAGTTATTTTAATAGTAACCATTGGCACAATATTAGGTGTAACTATTTTTCCAAGATATGAAAAGGGTAAAAAAGGGCAAATTTTGCAGGCCGAAGAAAACAACTCTACAGCCGCTGTAAAAAATCTAAGTATTATTGTTAGTTACGACAATAATCCATATAAGGAAAGATTAACAACTGCCTGGGGTTTCTCCTGTGTTATAAGGGGAACTGAAAAAACTATTCTTTTTGATACCGGGGGAGATGGCTCAATATTATTAGCAAACATGAAAGAGTTAGATATTAATCCTAAAGAAATAGATCTGGTTGTGCTTTCTCATATTCATGGAGACCATGTGGGAGGATTGCCCAGCTTTCTGGGAAAAAATCCTGAAGTTGTGGTTTATCTACCTAAATCATTTCCCAAAGGATTTAAGGACGGAGTGAAGGAATATGGAGCAAAGATAATTGAAGTTCAAGAGCCTTTAAAGATTTGCCAAGAAGTTTATTCTACCGGTGAACTCGGAACAGGGATAAAAGAGCAATCTTTAATTATTCATACGGAAAAAGGATTGATAGTAATAACCGGATGTGCACATCTTGGTATTGTGAAAATAATAAATAAGGTAAAAGATTTGTTTAAGAATACTGTGCTTTTAGTAATGGGCGGTTTCCATTTAGGGGGAGAAAGTAAAGGTGAAATAGAAAATATTATTTCCAGTTTCCGGAAATTAGGGGTGAGCTATGTTGGCCCTTGCCATTGTTCAGGAGATGCCGCAAGGCAATTATTTAAAGAAGAATATGCTGAGAATTTTATAAATGTTGGTGTGGGAAGAGTAGTAACTATGAATGATTTAAGATGAAACTACTTTAAGGTTGGAAGAATATGGAAACCGATATTAAAGAATGGTTAAACAGGGAAGGTGAAGCCTTCCTTGAGGATATTGGTATTAAAAAAGGTGATGTCGTCTTGGATTTTGGTTGTGGTGCTGGCCATTATACCATTCCCGCTGCAAAAGTGGTGAGTGAGGAAGGCAAAGTATACGCCATGGACAAAGATATTGAATCTATGCATAAGTTGATGGGAATAGTAAAGACCAGAGGTCTAAAAAATATAATACCAATACATACTAAATCAGAAGAGCCGAAAATTAATTTAGAAAGTGAATCTATCGATGTAGTTTTGCTTTACGATGTTATTCATTTAGTTGGAAAGAATAATACTAGTACTGTAGATGATAGAAAAAAACTTTATAAAGATGTTTATAGACTAACTAGAAAAAATGCTTTAATCTCAGTTTATCCAAGTCATCTTACTACCCATACAGATGTAACTTCAAAAGAAGAAATTAAAAAAGAAATTGAAGAAACTGGATTTAGTTTTGAAAAAGAGATATATACAGAATTAATTCACGATGATAATAAAGTAAAAGATTATATTTTAAATTTCAGGAAAAAGTAGTAAGAGAAGTAACTTCCCAATAGGGGGTCTTCACATTATAGTTTAATTTTTTTCTTTCTCTTTACGCGATACATAATAAGCAATACTAAATTATAAAAATACTGTTATAAAAATACTTGACAAAATATTTTATATAGTATATTATGTTAATGGTAATCATTATCAATAAGAAAGGACTAATATTATGCCAGGAAAATGGGGTGGAGGACCAGCAAAGTGGTGGCACGGTGAATTTAGAGGGTGTGGCTATAGAATTACTATCCCGCGACAAATCATTTTACAGGTTTTGGATAAATCCAAAGAGCATCTCAGCGCAGAAGATATCTATTTAAAAGTACATCATATTTATCCGGCTATCGGCCTTACCACTGTTTACCGAACATTAGAGCTATTGATTAATATGGGCTTGGTCTTTAAATTTGATTTTGGTGATGGACGAGCAAGATATGAGTTGGCTCGTGGGACCAAGGAAGCATCACACCACCATCATCTAATATGCACCAAATGTGGCCGGATAATCGATTACACAGATTTTATAGATGAAGAAATAGAGTTACTAAAAAAAACAGAAAAAGAACTTTCTAAAAAATATAATTTTGAAATTAGAAATCATACTATTCAATTTTATGGATTGTGTGATGAATGTTCAGATAAAGAAAAATAGATAATTTTTTTAGTATATTTTATTGAAAATGATTACCATTATAATAAGAGTATTTTAAAAAAATAAAAATAGAAAGGAGATGAAAAATATGCCAAGAGGAGATGGAACTGGACCAGGGGGATTAGGCCCCATGACTGGAAGAGCAGCCGGATACTGCGCTGGTTATTCTGTACCAGGTTTTATGAACCCTTCCGGAGGTAGATTGGGATTGGGTTTTGGTTATGGTAGAGGATTCGGTAGAGGAATGGGTAGAGGTTATGGTAGAGCATTTTGGCCTGCATATCCCTATCCCATGACTCCTCCACCTACAGCCTATGGAGGCGGATTTTACCAACCACCATTAGAACCTAAGCAAGAGATGGAGATGTTAGCCGAAGAAGCAAAAGCTTTAAAAGAACAACTTAATTCTATCAATAAACGTATTACAGAATTAGAAAAAAGTGAAAAGAAATAGAAAATAAAAAAACAGTAATCAGAGTTAGTATATAGTGTATAGTATATAAGAAAGGGGCGTATTATAATATACGCCCCTAAAGCGTAGAGCAGATGGCGTTTAGCATATAGTAAAGAAAGAG
Organism: uncultured Atribacterota bacterium; assembly: GCA_964441685.1. Taxonomy (GTDB): domain Bacteria; phylum Atribacterota; class Phoenicimicrobiia; order Phoenicimicrobiales; family Phoenicimicrobiaceae; genus Sediminicultor. Next base: position 5,915 of record CAYTVM010000033.1, read on the forward strand.
AAAGTCAGAAGTAATTTATATTGGGTATTGCGCAAGAAGATAGAATTTGAGAATTAAAGCTAGGGGT
>CAYTVM010000033.1:5991-9780 GCA_964441685.1 uncultured Atribacterota bacterium
TAACCGATGTTGAAACAGCCATATCAAAGACCTTGCCGTCTTTCCTGAGAGCTTTCACTTCTCTTGAGATCACTTTTATATCTTTTTCTGCGGAATATCTTAAGTTATCCAGATATTGATCTTTAAAATCTTAAAACAGTCTTTGATGATAAGCTTTTTTGTATTTGTTATGATGCTAATATTAGATTGTTTCAATGTTTTTACTAAGGGGAATATTAATAACATCATTAAAGGACGAAAAGAACGACAATATCTAATTTCTTCATTTCTCGGTTCTACTCCAGGATGCCTGGGGGCTTTTTTGAATGTTTCTTTTTATGTTCATGGCCTGATCAGTTTTGGTGCCTTAGTTGGCGGCATGATAGCAACATCAGGTGATGAGGCATTTGTTATGCTGGCTCTGTTTCCAAAACAAGCACTGCTATTGTTTGCTTTACTTTTTATATTTGGCATTATTTTGGGTTGGTTTTCTGACAAAATAGCTACAGCATTAAAATTCAAAACATGTGAAGAATGTAAATTATATAAGGTACATTTTATTAAAGAGTGTAAATGTTTTGATAAGCAGACAATAATCCAAAATTACCTAAAATTATCAGGTATCCGTATTTTTTTATTAGTCGGAGCTATTGTTGTTTTAGTAGCAGTAATTACGGGATTATTTGGTCCTTCTTCCTGGGATTGGAAGCGAATTACATTTGTTGTTTTATTTGTTATTTCATTAGGAATTATTGCTACAGTTCCAGAGCATTTTTTACGGGAACATATCTGGGAACATATTGCTAAAAAACATTTGTTGAGTATTTTTTTGTGGTCCTTTTCCGCGATTATGGTTGTCGAACTTGGTTTTAAATATTGGAACATAGAGGAATTTGTACGACAACATATGAAATTGGTTGGGCTGCTTGCCGTATTTCTGGCAATCATCCCCGAATCTGGACCTCACATGATTTTTGTTATGCTATATGCAAATGGTATGATTCCTTTTTCCATTTTGCTGGCCAGCTCCGTTGTTCAGGATGGACATGGAATGCTCCCTTTGCTTTCTTACACTGTAAAGGATTCAATGTTGATCAAGCTATTCAATTTAGTATTTGGCATTGTAATTGGGCTCGCCTTTTACTTACTGGGATACTGATTGAATAATTAATCTTATTGAACGGTTGTCTGAAAAATCTCGAAAAGAATTAGATAGGGCCGTTAAAAATGCATAAAAAATATTGAAAAGGGAGTTTTAAATTGAAGAATAATACTATGACTAATAATAATATAAAATGGAATTTTACTATGGGCCTCATTCATGGCATATTGTATCTCGGTGGAGAGGCTTTTTATAATCCTGATACCATACTTCCCATATTCCTCGATCATTTTACTAAATCTAAAACACTGATAGGGCTGTCGTCTACTTTGATTGGTAGGCTTGGTGGTATAGCTTCCGTGTTTCCCCAATTGTTGGTAGCTAATAAAATTGAAAACAAAACTCATAAAAAACCTCTTTTAATATTTGCTATCACCGTACGCGCATTAAGCTGGGGACTCCTAGCTTTCACAACCTATATATTTAATAACACATATCCGAATCTAACCATTTTTTTTCTGTTTGTTACACTAATTCTGCATACATTTATGGGAGGGATTGCGGCTGTCCCCTTCTTTGATATCTGGGGCAAAGCACTACCTTCTAATTTAAGAGGAAGATTTTTTGGCTATCGCCAATTATGGGGAGGCATTTTAGCCATCGGCTCCGGATTAATTGTAAAGAATATTTTAGAAAATAATGCCATAGAATTTCCATATAATTTCGCTTTGCTTTTCTCCTTAGTCTTTATTTTTTTGAGTATCTCTTATATTGCTTTAGGTTCCGTGAAAGAACCTACTGAAAAAGTTTATAAAAATCAATTACCTTTTAAAGATTTTCTTAAAAAAGCTTTTCTAATTATAAAGAAAAACAGTAATTATAAAAAATTTATTATGGTAGAAATCCTTGCAGGAGCCGGGGGAATGGCTTTACCATTTTATGTTCTTTATTTAAAAGATGTATTGCAAATTAAATTAGGAATGGTTGGTATACTTCTTTCTGCTCAAATGCTCGGTAGCGTGTTGTCAAATATTTTATGGGCTCATCTTTCAGATTTTGTAGGAAATAAAAAGGTGATTCAAATCAGCACATTTGCTGGTTTGATGGTACCAATCGTTGCACTGATGACTCAATTTAAAAATGAATTATTATATCTTCTTCTATTTGCAATCATAGGATTTTTTATTGCAGGAAGGACGATAGGTAATACAAATTACCTGCTGGATATAGCACCTTCAAAGGACAGACCCATATATATCAGCCTTACCGGAACCTTATTGTTCCCAGTATCGTTTTTCCCTCTAATCGGAGGATTAATTGCTCAATATATCTCTTATAATATGCTATTTATCATCACCGGGATTCCTATCCTGCTTGGATTTATTTTAAGTTTTAACTTAAAAGAATCAAAAACAATAAAAGAAAATATGTAATTCAATTTAAAAGAAGGTGTATAAATTTTGCTAATATTAAAATAATTAATCAAAGAATTGATAAAGCTTTGCCCTATAAAGATGAGTTTAATAAGGTTTTTATCTCCTTTGTATTGCATGGATTCCCGCAGGATGTCAGAAGACAAATCATCAGAAACGCCTTTAAGGCGTTAAAAAAGAATGGTGAGTTTTTTATTTTAGATTACAATGAGTTTTCCGTGAAGGAAATACCCTTTTATTTAAAAATACCTTTTAAGTTCATAGAATGTCCTTATGCCTTTGATTTTGTTGAAAAAAATTGGCAAAAAATATTAGCTGAAGAAGGATTTAACCATTTTGAAAAACATCTATTTTTTCGTGATTATCTAAGATTGCTCAAAGGTGTAAAGCTGCCATGAAGCATAATCGAAACAGAAAAGAAGAAAAAGGAGCGAAAAAAATTATGAAAGTAAAATTAGCATGTGGAACAGACAATGAAACAGAATTTACCAATGGACATTTTGGATCATCAAAATATTTCTTGATTTATGATTTTGACTTAGAAACTAAGGATTTAAGATTTTTAAAAAGAATAGAAAATTCTTCTCAGGAAGAAGAAAAACATGGTGATATTAAAAAAGCAAAAAGCGTTTCTGAATTATTGAAAAATGTTTTTGTTTTTGCAGCATTTAGGTATGGACCAAATATTATAAGAATAAAAAAGAGATTTGTACCCATTATTTCAAGAGAAAAAAATATTGAGAAAACACTAAATAAAGTTAAACTTTGTAGTAATGAAATTAAATCTGAAATAGAAAAAGAAAAAGGGATCGATAAAGAGATAATATATATTAAAAAATAGGAGCAAATAAATTGGTAAAGATTGATAAAGATAGATGTGTCGGTTGTGGAATTTGTGTGAATATTTGTCCTCAAGGATTTAAAATTGTAAATAGAAAAGCAAGAATAGAGGGCGAGAATGCTAATTGTATTGCTGAAGCAGCAAATGGTTGTCCACGAGGCGCGATTATTCTTGAAGAAAATAAAAATCAAGAAGAATCGAGTACAAGACAATCATTTAAACCTGGGTTTATTAATGGTATAGGAAGTAGTTTTGAAAGAAGTAGGAGTTTTGGAACAGGTAGACCTATTGGCCCTGGCCATAGAGGTAACAAAGGAAAAGGTAGGAGAAAACGGTTACAATAATTAAAAATAAACACCTTAATCATTTTCGAAGGCCTTTAAAGACGAAGTGAACGAATATGGAGCAAAGGCAATTATTTAAAGAAGAATATG
>CAYTVM010000034.1:0-9772 GCA_964441685.1 uncultured Atribacterota bacterium
ACTTTTTGGGGCTTGCAACGGCTGCAAAAGGGAGGTTTGGAAAAAGGATCTCTATCAAAGATGCACCTGTTGGGTATAGGAAAAACGATGATGAAGCAGCGCATGAATAAAGCCAACGTAGCATCACTGGAGCGGTTGATGCAAGATTTCAAGGAATTGGGCGGAAAGATTATTGCCTGTGAAATGACCATGGAAATCATGGGGATAAAAAAAGAAGATTTAAGAGAAGATTTGATTACTGAATACGGAGCGGTAGGCACTTATATTCAGGAAGCAAGAGAATCTACCGTTAATCTTTTTATTTAAGGAGAGATATTTATGTTTGATGAAAAAATGATTTATTTGGACAATGCTTCTGCAACCCGGCTGGATGAGCGCGTTTTAGAGGCAATGCAACCTTATTTTTTTGATACTTATGCAGTAGCTACTTCGGAGTTTGGGTATTCTCAAGGGATAGAAGCTAAAGAAGCCTTGCAGAAAGCCCGTGAGACCATTACCTCAAAACTTAATGCAGGTCCAGAGGAATTTGTATTTACATCCGGAAGCACCGAATCCAGCAATATGGCAATCAAGGGGGTGATGATGGCATTTCAAAAGCAAAATAAAAATCACCTGATTATTTCCAAAATAGAAGATTTTCCGATATTATATAGTGCAAAAAACCTGGAAAAACAGGGAATAAAAGTGACTTATTTGGATGTAGATAAATATGGTTTTGTTGATTTGGAACAGCTTAAAGGTTTGATATCGAAAGATACCGCCCTGATATCCATTCAGCATGCCAATCAGGAAATCGGGACCGTTCAAAGCATCGAAGCCATAAGCCAAATTTGTAAAGAGAAGAAAATATTATTTCATACCGACGCAACCCATACTTTTGCGCGTTTGGCCATCGATGTAAAAAAGATACCGGTCGATTTAATTTCAGTTGCTGCTCATACCATCCATGGTCCCAAAGGGGTTGGTGGCCTTTATATTCGCAAAGGCACGCCTTTAACCAAATGGATGGATGGAGGTTTTCAAGAATTTAACCGAAGAGCAGGTTTGGAAAATATTCCCGGTGCCATAGGTTTTGCACGTGCGGTTGAATTGGTCACTGCCCAGGAGAATGAGCAATTGATTTCTCTCAGGGACCATTTAATCAGTCATATTTTAGCAGAAATTTCCCAAACGACTTTAAATGGACATCCTGAAAGGAGAACACCTCAAAATGCGAATATTACCTTTCATTTTATAGAAGGGGAATCTATTACCCTGCATTTGGATATGCACGGTTTTGCAGTCAGCACCGGTTCAGCTTGCTTTAGCCGTTCACTGGAGGCCAGCCATGTTATTTTAGGTATCGGCGGAGACCACGAAAGGGCACATGGTTCCATTCGTTTTACCTTGGGTCGATATAATCACTTGAAGCAAATAGATAAATTAATAGAGACATTAAAAGAAATCATTAGCGAATTAAGAAAAATCAGTCCTTTGGGCAAGGATTAAAGGAGGTTTAATTTAATGAAATTTCCCTATAACGAAAAAGTATTGGAACATTTTAGACATCCGCGTAATGTCGGAAAAATTGAAAATGCAGATGGAAAGGCTATGGAAGGAAGTCCGGCCTGTGGAGATATGGTATCAGTTCAAATTAAGGTGGATGAAAAAACAAAGCGAATTCAGGATATTAAATTCGAATCTTACGGCTGTGCTTCAAATATTGCCACAGGTTCAATTATTACCGAATTGGCTAAAGGAAAGACTTTAGAGGAAGCAAAAAAAATCAGCTGGAAACAGGCATCAGATGAATTAGGCGGTCTTCCTGCCATAAAGACACATTGTTCTGTATTGGCAGTGGAAGGTTTACGTTCAGCCATCAGCAATTACGAGGAAAAACACGGTCTGGTAACCGATAAAACCCCCACTACCATAGAAACCATCGAGAAGAGATTAAGGAAAGTTATGAATCCTTTAAGCGGTCTTGATTTGGTAGGTACCAAATTAATTAAGAAAATAGAACTAAAAGAAGGGGAAGCTAAAATAGATGTTGATATACCGGAAAATCATCAATTTGCCAACTCAATCAAGGAAGAGATAATGGAAAAAGTTGCAACTTTACATGATATTAAAAAAGTCTCGATCACTTTTAACGGATAATATAATTGATAAAAGGAAAGGGTTTTATTTTTTATTCCAATTAAAAAAGAGCCGTTTCCTTTTATTTTTTAGGATTTTTTTCCCAAAAAAGAAGGAATCTAATTTTATTTGCAGTATATAAAATAAAAAATCAACATATCATCCAACACTTGTGATCATTCGTTTTTTAGCAGACCCTCAGGCACTGAAGCCGGAGATACCTGTACTTTTAAGGAAGGAAGGTAAGAAAAAATGAATTTTGAGGTTTTATCAAAAAAATTGGGAGTCGATTGAAAAATATACCATTACTTTGGGATGCCCAATCAGCTGTATTAGTACTTTCTCGCGAAGGTTACCCTTTATGGAAGCAGAGCAGCGAGTGGCATGATTTTTATTTTCAGTATCTATGCATAAAGATGTATGCGGGACCACTTTTTTGATGGTATACACGATCTCTCACCAGATTTTAAACAAAAAATAACAAACAAAAATTCAAAAAAGTCAACAGAGAAAGACATTTTTACCAAAAACTTCTTCTGAAGAGTTTAATTCCTTTTTATAATTAAAGATGATATTGAGATGCCCTTAGAGAAGACAGAGAAGACATATGATTTCACAATTTCATTAAATAATGATAGAATAAAAAAAATGTAGACATGGGTTATAAAAATGTCAAAGAAACTAAACATACATGATAAGAAGGCATTTTAAATTGTGAAACATAACTCTGAAACTTATCATATATATAATAGGAGGAATAAAAATGAATATTTATAAGTATGCCATGAAGATGGAAAAAGACGGTGAAAATTATTATCGTGAACTGGCTAATAAAACAGGTGATGTAGGGCTCCGGAATATATTAAAAATGTTAGCAAATGATGAAGTTAAACATTATCATATTATTGAACAAATGATGAAAACCGATGGAAGTATGGAATTAGCAGAAACAGATATATTAGAGAATGCTAAGAATATCTTTGTTAAAATTAAAGGAAAAAACTTAGTATTCGACTTTGACCTGACACAGGTTGCTTTCTATCACAAAGCCCAGGAAATGGAAGAAAAGAGTTACCAGTTTTATATAGACATGAGTAATAAAGCTGAAATCGAATCACAAAGGAAAATCTTTTTAAAGTTAGCAGAACAAGAAAAAAAACATATGTTTCTACTGGAAAATTTAGTTGAGTTTGTTTCCAGACCCGAGACATGGATTGAAAATGCAGAATTTAATCATTTGGATAAGTATTAAAATAAAAATTATAGGGTAATAAAAAATCATACTTTAAGGAATCAAGATGTTTAAATTTCTCGGTCATCGAAATTTTATCTTACCACTGGCCTTCGTCCTGGGTTTCACCTGCCCTCAACTGGCTCAATGGACAAAATCATTGACTGTTCCCGCTCTGGCACTGGTAATGACCGTCTCCATTGTTCAAATTCCGACCCGGCAAATGTTAAAATGGCAAAATATGGCTAAACCCCTTGCTATCGGAATATTTTTCAATTATCTATTGTTGGGTTCACTGCTCCTTATATTAAATCAGTGGTTCATTTTTGAAGATCCTATAAGAACTGGAATGATTCTAGTCGCCTCGGCACCTCCGGGCGTAGCAGTAATCCCCTTTACCTCCTTATTAGCGGGAAATTCAATTTTATCTCTATTTGCCACTTTTGGTACTTATTTATCGTCTATTTTTATTATGCCAGGCTTAATCTTGTTATTAACCGGTGCTGAAGCATTTCCTTTGTCCAAGCTGATCTTCACTCTGTTCGAATTGATTATTTTACCCATCGTATTTTCCCGTCTACTGCTTTTTAGCCGTTTTTATCAATCAATTATTTCCTGGAAAGGAACCATGATTAATTGGGGTTTCTTTGTGGTTATCTTTACCGCAATCGGATTGAATCAAAAAACCCTCCTGGAACAGCCGAATATCTTAATGAAAGTATCATTGATTGCTTTTACCGCCACTTTTCTGGGGTTTATTCTATTAAATATCATTTTAAAAAAAATGGGAATAAATCAAAAAGATCGAACCTCGATGATACTTTTAGGGACTATTAAAAACTCCGGATTTGCAGCAGCCATTGCCTTAACGCTATTTGATGAAACCACCTCTATTCCCGCAGCAATTTTCAGTGCAGTTTATGCCCTTTATATGATATGGCTGGGAGGTAAACATCAGACAAAATAATTTAGTCTAATCGCATCAAAACATTAACAGTCATTGGCTGCAAATTTTCTTGAAAGGAGAAATGATGATGGGTAAAAACAAAAAAAGTTTTTCAGTTACTGGAATGACTTGTGTTTCCTGTGCAAACAGAGTAGAAAGTTCTTTAAAAAAAATTAAAGGTGTAGAATTTGCTTCTGTCAATCTGGCTACTGAAAGTGCTTTCTTAATCAGTGAAAAAGAAATATCTTTAGAAAGCGTAAAAAAGGCGGTAGAAGAAGCGGGATATGGTATTTCTACTGAACCACCGGAAGACTTAGAAAAGAAAAGATACCAAATTGCCAGAAAAAATCTTTTATTCTCCTATATAATTACTATTCCTCTATCTGTGTTAATGATCTTTAATATGATTGGTTATACTGTGCCTTATTTTGTGCTGATAGAATTAATCTTTGGGGGGATAGTAATTTTTTATAGTGGTAGAGAAACTATCAAGGGTGCATGGATAGCACTTATCCATTTTCACACCAATATGGATACCCTCATTTTTATTGGTTCACTTGCTTGCTGGAGCACTGCTTTATTGCATTCATTAAAATTTCCCATCATCTCTTTCGGAACCATAGGTACGATGATTATCGCTATCCACCTCACCGGTCGATTCATTGAATCGCATCTTCGGGACAAAGCAGCAAAAGAAATAAAGGCACTGATAAAGCTTCAGGCAAAGGAAGCTACAGTCATATTTTCCGACGGAGAAGATACCGTTCCTATAGAAGCGGTTAAAGTTGGATTTTTGGTCTTGGTCAAACCCGGAGAGAGGATTCCCATAGACGGAAAAGTTGAAGAAGGCCTTTCTTCAGTAGATGAATCCATGATTAGCGGTGAATCTCTGCCGGTAAGTAAAAAGAAAGAAAGCCAGGTAACCGGCGGGTCTTTGAATCTTACCGGTACTTTAAAAATAAGGGTTGATAAAGTGGGGGAAGAATCTTTTCTCTCCCAGATGATCGATTTAATCAAAGAAGCCCAGGGAACCAAGATTCCTATTCAGGCTTTAGCCGATAGAATTACCCTTTGGTTTGTACCCATCCTTATTATTTTGGCACTACTAAGCGGTATAAGCTGGTATTTGGGATTCAATGAACTTCAAGGTTTTCTTACTTATATCAGAAAATTTTTTCCCTGGATATTAAATACCGATAGTTCACTTTCTTTTGCAGTATTTGCTTTTATTTCTACCATTGTTATTGCCTGTCCCTGTGCTTTGGGATTGGCTATCCCCATGGCTTTGGTTTCCGGAACCGGTCTGGCAGCTAAAAAGGGATTGATTATTAGGAATGCCGAAGCCATTCAGACTTCCAAGGACATCAAAATAGTTATGACAGATAAAACCGGTACTATCACCCGCGGCCATCCTCATGTAGCTGATCACACGCTTCCCGAAGAAGAAATGAAAATTGTTGCGGGTATCGAAAGCAATTCCAATCACCCTTTAGCCAAGGCAATATCCTCTTTTCAAAAATCAACGATAAAAACGGAAAAAATTGAAGAAATAAGCGGTGAAGGGATTAGGGCAGTTGTAGGAGGCGATGAATATTTTATCGGAAAACCTAAGTTTCCTGAAAAATATTTAAGCCAACTTAAAGAAGGAAAGATTGTCGTTGAGGTGATAAAAAATGGCGAGAATATTGGTTCAATCATCATTGAAGATCCCATTCGTGAAGATTCAAAACTTGCTGTATCAAAGCTAAAAAATTTAGATATTGTGCCCATTATGCTTTCCGGTGATAACCGCGAAACTGCTCAGGCCATCGCTCGCCGGGTGGGAATAGAAAAAGTATACTCTGAAGTAAAGCCCCAAGATAAACTAAATATTATTCGAGAATATCAACAGAAAGGTTCTAAGATATTAATGGTTGGAGATGGAATTAATGATGCAGCTTCCTTGAAGGGAGCAGATATTGGCGTAGCTATCGGAGAAGGCGCTGATCTGGCTGTAGATAATGCAGACATGGTGATAGTGAAAGGAGGATTATCCCGAATCGTTGACAGTATCGAAATATCACAAAAGACTTTTCGGATTATTAAACAAAATCTTTTCTGGGCATTTTTTTACAATAGCCTGATGATTCCTTTGGCCATGGCCGGATTTTTACATCCGGCAATAGCTGAAGGAGCTATGGCTATTAGCTCTATCACGGTAATCTTAAATTCTTTAAGGATTAAATAAAGCAAGGAACAGTTCTTAGGTAGGGTTTTATAAAGAGATATGTACCCGTTTTTCCTTAATATGAAGATTTAATGAAAATAAATCGGTTGGTAAAATACGAAAAATACATAATGAAAAGGAGGAAATCATTATGAATAAAAATGTCAAGGTTCTCTTGACAATGTTAATTTATATTAAAAAAATTGATATATTTTAAATGATTAAAAATATTAAGGAGTAATTATAATGAAAAAATCAGTTTTATTATCTATTTCACTTATTTTGGTAATTTTAATTTTTGTCATTTTGACAACTGGCTGTACATCGCTTTTTACACCTCTTATAAAGATAGAAATTATGCAGATGTTAAATCAGTTAGGGGAAGCAAATGTAGAAGGTAATGTTGACCAGATAGTTATACATTATACTGATCCATATTCAGAAGTGAATCATCTTGTTAGTGAAGATGCGTATGTTATTTCCCTAGAAGAACTTCGTATGGGGCTCGAAGAGGATCTGACTTACTATAATTGCTTGATAGATGATTTTTCCAATGAAGAAATAACCATTTTAGATACAAGTAATGCGATAGTAGAATGCGATGAACATGTAAAATTCCAAGATTTACTAGATGAAACAATTTATGAATCTATAGATAGAATAAAAATAACTTTAATTAAAGTTGATGGTAATTGGAAAATTTCCATATATGAGCTTCTTGCCTCAGAAGAAGTAACGTCATAGTGAAGTTTTTCAATAATTTTGCCGCAAAACTAAGATAGGTAAAGATTTAATATAACTTACAATTTATCAGGACATCTCTTAATAGTAAGAAATATCTGTCATACTATGGTTATTGTGCCACTTTGGCAAGATGTACAAGATAGCATATATTCGAGATCAGTTCTAGACATTGGACTTATCTTTATTTAGAAACTTTTCACAGGTTATATCCAATGTCAAGGACTGATCTCAGAAGTTGTTTTAAATTTATTCAGCCATAAGCCCGAATTTATTCTATTGTTCGGGTTTTTTAATTTTTAGGTTAGACAGAAGGATATACAGATTGTGATATAGGATATATAATTAAAATTATAAAGCAGGAATAAAGTAGAAATTCGAATATTTTAAACAAAGATGGAGAGGAGGGAAAATATGCCGGATAAATTGAATCTCCAAAAAATATTTTCTGCACCAGAGGTTAAACATGGTTTATCTCTTTTTAATTCAGATGAGATTAATGCCGTTGAAAGATTAATCATCGAGCAAGAAGGAAAGTATTTTATAAAATGTCAAATTAAAAGTAGAAATAAAATAGCTAAGCCGGAAGAAATAGTAAGACAACTCTGGATTTACCGGTTAATGAATGAATATCATTATCCCAAAAGACGAATTGGTGTAAAGAAAATCGTTCATTTTGCTGATAAAACAAGGTCTCAATTTGCAGATATTGTTGTTTTTCAGGAAGATTTAAAACATTACTATATCCTATTTGAAATAAAAACACCGGATAGAACTACCGGGTTAACCCAGCTTAAAAGTTACTGTAATACGGAAGGCAGCCCTATCGGTATTTGGTCAAGCGGGGATGAAATAATAAGACTGCATAGAGAGGAGCCCAATTTATTTGTAGAAATCCCTCGAATCCCTAAAATATCAGAAACACTTAAAGATATATTTACCGAAAGATGGTCTTTTAAATGGTTAGAAGAACATAATGAGCTAAAACAAGGTAAAAATACACTTCTAAAAATATTATTAGATCTTGAAGAACTGGTTTTGGGCAATGCTAACATTAATGTTTTTGATGAAATTTTTAAATTAATTTATGCCAAGCTTTATGACGAGTGGCGTGGCATAAACAATCCTGACTATCAATTAGAATTTTTTGCCGGAGATAGAAGTCCGGAAGATGTAAAAAGAGCTATTACTGATCTCCTGGAAGGGGCTAAAAAAAACTGGACAGGAGTCTTTGATTCTACAGATGAAATAGAACTAGTGGATACATATTTAAAAATTTGTGTATCATTTCTAGAAAAAATAAAATTGCTTCGTTCAAATTTACGAGTTATTGATGAAGCTTTTAAATATCTAATTCCCGAGGAGTTAAAAAAGAAAGAAGGACAATTCTTTACGCCCAGACCTATTCAGGATATGGTGGTAAAAATATTAAACCCCAAAGTTCATGAATTTGTCATGGATCCGGACTGTGGTTCAGCAGGTTTTCTGCTGCATTCGGTGAAGTGGGTTGCCGGTGGCGTGGTTACCAGCAAGGGGCTTCCCATGGTGGCAAAGAATTTTATACAAAATAATATATACGGAATAGATTTTGCCAAAGAAGCGATAAAAATGGCCAAAGCTATAAACCTGATTATTGGCGATGGCAAATCCCATATATTTGGTGGTGGTTCATCTGGTGATTCATTGAACCCTTTGCTCTGGAATGATGAAATAAAAGCAACTTTCAGGCCGAGGCTTCTTAGATTTCCTGAAAACCCGGAGAAAGATAAAGATAATCAAAACAGGTTTTTGTATTTTGATTTTGACCTTCTCATGACCAATTCGCTTTTTTCTGGTAATGTGAGGAGAAGAGATGTTTTAAGACTTTATCAATTAGCAGTGAAAAATAGTAGATTAGTAAAACAGATAGGTCGACACATCCTTCTCCTGGATCGTTCATTACAGTTTATAAGACCTGGTGGTAGAATGGCAATTATTTTACCCCAAGTCTTGTTAAATAGTGAAAGTGCAGAATATATCCGTAGATTCATTATCGATGAAGCGAGAATTTTGGCAGTAGTAGGTTTACATAGAAACACCTTTAAACCCCACACCGGAATAAAAACAAGTATCTTATTTCTGCAAAAATATACCAATGAAGAAAAAAAGAAAATTCAGGGGATTAAAATAAAATGTGAAAGAGAATGGTTTGAATTTGTAGCACGATTAAAGAAAGAATACCAGAATGTAGGTTGGGATAAATTATTGTCCGAGAAAGAACTAAACAAAGAGCTAAGTTCTTTTGTTGAGGCATATTTCGAGGAAAGAGAAGAAATAGATAAAGAAACCAGAAAAAAATTTGAAGAAAATATTGAAGGTTCAGCAGTTGAAAAGAATGAAGAGCTTGAAAAAGTCGGAGAAATTAAGTGGAGGAAATCGCTCAAAACACTCACTGAATGTGTCGACCTGGTAGAAGAAGTAAAAAAATATTATCCAAAGATAAGTTGGGATAAATTATTGTGCGAAGGAGAGCTATCTGAAGAAATGAAAT
>CAYTVM010000035.1:0-4091 GCA_964441685.1 uncultured Atribacterota bacterium
CTATACGCTAATTATTAAAATTATACCTTATTTATCTGAAAAAGTAAAAATGATTTCCTTGATTTTTACCTGGTCCCCCTCTTTAATCCCTTTTTGAATTAATGCCTTCTCTAAACCAATTTTTTTTATTATTTTCTGGAAATAACTTATCGCCTCATCATTATCAAAATTAGTCATGGCTACTATCCGTTCAATCTCTGCACCGGTTACTTCATAAATATCTCCCTCTTTGTTAATTTCAAATCGGGGGGTATATTTATATACCGTATCTTTTTTTAGTAATAATTCAGAAACCTTCTCTTTTCTTTTTATTTTTAATTTATCCAAAAAAGAAGAAAGAGCATAAATTAGTGAAGATAAACCTTCACCAGTTAAAGCAGATATGAGAAATACTTGATAACCCTCCTTATGGAAAGCATCTTTTAAGTAGGTCATATCCTCTTGAACAGAAAAAAGATCACACTTGTTGATAGCAATAATCTGCGGTTTTTTAGTCAATTTTTCACTAAAATTTTTTAGTTCTTTGTTTATTACCTTGAAGGTAGATAATGGATCTTCTTTTTTTATTGTGGAACCATCGATAATATGTAAGATTATTTTAGTTCTTTCAATGTGTTTTAAAAACTTATCCCCTAAACCAGTCCCTTGATGAGCGCCTTCGATTAGGCCAGGAATGTCTGCTACCATAAAGCTTTTTGTTGCATCCACATTAACTACTCCCAAATTAGGGATAATAGTGGTAAAGGGATAGTCGGCAATTTTTGGTTTAGCCGCTGAAATCCGAGAAAGTAAAGTAGATTTCCCGGCATTAGGATGGCCAACCAATCCTACATCAGCAATTATTTTTAGACTTAAATATAGTTTCTTTTCTTCTCCAGGTTCTCCTTTTTGAGCAAACTTGGGACTCCTCCTAATAGAACTTTTAAAGCGGTAATTTCCCATTCCGCCCCGTCCTCCCCGGGCTACGGTAATTTTCTGCCCATTTTTGATTAAGTCACTTAAAAATGTAGAACTGACTATATCTTCTACCACAGTTCCCAAGGGAACTTTTATAATTAAATCTTCTCCGTTTTTCCCTTTTTTGTTGCTTCCCTGTCCGTTTTCTGCGTTTTTTCCTCTTTGATGAGGGTGATTATAAAGGTCTATTAAAGTTCCAAACTTATCATCTGCTTCAATAATTATATCCCCGCCTTTTCCTCCATCTCCCCCATTAGGACCGCCTTTAGGGATATATTTTTCCCTTCTAAAGCTGACAGCTCCACTTCCCCCTTTTCCTGCTCTCACTTCTATCTTCACTCTATCTACAAACATACTTTTCTCCCGTAAAAATAAAATATTATGTGCCAGAGCTTAGTACTTTTTTTATTTTTATATCTTTATTTTTTACCTAATGATACTAAAAAACCCTGAGTTTTTAAAAAACCCAGGGTTAATTATCTAAAATTATTTTTTATTTTAGGATCTTTCAGTATAAACACAAATTTGCTTTCTATCTTTACCTTTTCTTTCAAAAGTGACAAATCCTTCAATTAAAGCAAACAAAGTATCATCTTTGCCTCTTCCCACATTTTCTCCTGGAAGAATTTTAGTTCCCCTCTGCCTTATCAAGATGTTGCCTGTTTTTACAGATTGACCGGCAAATCGCTTTACACCTAAACGTTTAGGGTTACTATCTCTACCGTTTTTAATTGATCCCTGACCTTTTTTGTGTGCCATAAATTCTCACCTCACCCTCTTAAACCTGTATTTGATTAAATGATGTCATAGATGTTTCATTATCATGATATTTTATATTATATCTTTATATTTCTATCTTTTCAATTAATATTTCAGTGTAAGGCTGTCTGTGTCCGGTTTTTTTACGATATTTTTTTTTGGATTTATATTTAAAAACTATGATCTTTTTAGCCTTATCTTGATTTAGAACTTTCCCAACAACCTTAGCTTTTTCTACTAGAGGTCGACCAATAATATGTTCTCCATCTTTATCAACCATTAGTACCTGGTCAAATTCTGCTTTCTCTCCCTTTCCCTGGTCTAACTTTTCAACCCTGATAATATCTCCTTCTTTTACTAGATACTGTTTTCCTCCAGTTGCAATAACAGCTTGCATTTTTAGCAATCCCCCTTGCCTTATAAACTCGCCATGATTAGGTAGTAATCAGATAAACCGACTACTTTTAGACCCAACCTGTGCGGATATGAAACCAACGCTTATAAAATTTAGCATATATTTATATGGTTGTCAAATTTATTCGTATAAAATAAGATAGTGTCGAGTATTAAGTATATAGTATATAGTGAAGAAAAAACGTACAGCGTTAGGATATTAGTTAGCCAGTTTGCCGATTATCCGGTTGAAGAATTAAAATCAGGTTGGTTAACTGTATTAACTAACTCTTTTATCATTGTAACTAAAAAATTGTATTTGAAATTAACGTCTAAAATTAACTGGTAAACTGGTAAACTAGATAACCGGGTAACTAAATTGACTGGCAGACCGGAAGACTATTAGATTAAATTAATTGGTCAATTGGTGAATCGGTAAATGGTCTAATTATTTAAACATCTGCTTAATTTTCTTTATTTCTTTTAATCTACCCACGGCTACTACATCTATCTTCTCTATATGAATATTTTTTGAAGATTTGATATAAATAGTTTTTCTTCCTTTTTTCTCTAATTGTTTAATTAACAGCATTTTTGCTCCGGATAAATTTTCTTCTACTTTAGGATGTACTGCCAATAGAACTGCTTCTGCTCTTGAAGTATTACATAGCTCTTCCAGTTTACGTAACACCATGTTGCTTACGGTTTCGGCAGATAAAACACGGGCTGTTCCGGAGCAATAAGGACAAGTGGTTCTTAGCATATTTTCCAAATCTCTTCTGGATCTTTTTCGGGTAAGTTCAACCAAACCTAATTCAGTGTTCTGGATAATATTAGATTTTGTTTTATCCTTTTTTAAACTTTCCTCTAATTTCTTTATTACCTTTTCTATATCTTCCTGGCTATCCATGTCAATAAAATCGATGATGATAATCCCTCCAATATCCCGAAGCCTTAACTGAAGCCCTATCTCTTCTGCGGCTTGTAAATTGGTTTTCAAAATGGTTTTCCTCATATCTTTTTTACCGACAAATTTACCAGTGTTCACATCGATTACCGTTAATGCCTCCGCCTGGTCAAAAACCAAATATCCTCCGCATTTAAGCCATATCTTTTTTTGTAAAGCTTTGTTAATTTCTTTTTCAATATTATATTTCTCAAATATGGGCTTTTCTTCTTTATAAAGAAATACCCTGGGTTCTAATTCTGATAAAGATAGAGTTTTTAAAAACTTCAGCATATTTTTATATTCATTTTCAGAATTTATTAAAATTTCTTTTACTTCTTCGGTAAGCAGATCTCGGATAACCCGATAAGTAAGAGTCAGATCTTCGTGTAACAACATAGGAGCCTTGTCATTCTTCCCTCTGTTTTTAATCTTATTCCATAATCTGGTTAAAAAATCCAGATCAGACAAAAAATCCTCCGACTCTTTACCCCAGGCAGCAGTTCGAATAATTAATCCTGTATTCTTAGGTTTTATCTGTTGAATAATCTTTTTTAATCTTTCTCTTTCTTTTTCTTCTTCAATTCGGTTAGAAATACCAAGATTTGTACTGGTAGGCATTAAAACCAAATACCTGCCCGGAAGGCTAATATTGGTAGTAACTCGTGCTCCTTTAGGGGTTATCGCCTCCTTGACTACCTGTACCATTATCTCCTGGCCAACTTTAATTTTATCCAAAACAGCCTGTGGAACAGGACCAGCTTCTGTAACTGCTTCAATATCGTTATCCTTATCATCTAAAGTATTATCCACGTGTAAAAAAGCATTTTTCTCAATTCCGATATCTATAAATGCTGCCTCTATCCCAGGTAGAACATTGGTTACTTTGCCTTTATATATATTTCCTACAATTTTGTCATCTTCAATTCTTTCGATATGGATTTCTACTAACCGGCCAGCTTCAATTACGGCCACCCTCTCTTCGGTTAGACCCACATCGATAATTACTTTTTTATTCATTAAAAAACTCCTGCTT
>CAYTVM010000035.1:4191-8325 GCA_964441685.1 uncultured Atribacterota bacterium
TTCGGTTAGACCCACATCGATAATTACTTTTTTATTCATTAAAAAACTCCTGCTTTTAATTTAAATAATTAATCAGCCTACCAGTCCACCGGTCACCCGATCTTTTAGCCAATCTAGTCGTTTGTGAATAGCCTTTAGTATGTAGTATAGCGGATAGCGTTTAGCATATAGTTTTGAGTTAGCAAGACACTTGCCTCAATTCAATCGAAAATTTAAAGCGAAAAGTTAACAACTATATCAATTATATAGCAAATAAAATAACCGGGTAACTGGTAAACTGGCTAACCGGCGAACTATCCTAACGAGATACGATTCACGAGATAAAAAATACAAATTTTGTCTTCATATATTCTACTCTAAATCATCTCAATAGTAAAGGTAAAATTCAAACTAATATCAAAAACAGTATTCTAAAAATACCATCAATATTTATTCTAATTTATCTTTTTGTCTGATACTTAAATAAGTTCTCTACCTTTTACATATAAACCATCGCGACAAATTTCCAGAATTTTAAAATTATTAGCATAATAGGAAATCCAGGCTTTTAGCACATATCGGGGATTTAAATTTCCTTGCTGTCCTATTTTAAGGCTTAAATTAAATTCAAAAATGGGATTTTGAAACTTCTGTGCTTTTATATCTGAAATTAATGGTCTTATATCAACCATTTTAATCCCATTTTTCGTCTGTTTTTCTACAATAATCTCTTCTAAATTTACAAATTCTTTGACATTTTTATCTATCTCTTTAATCAACCCTTTAAATGCATCTTCTTGATTTTTAATTCCTGAATTTAATAATTTTTCTTTTACTTTTATAGTAATAATATAAGTAGCTCTATCGATTACTTTTACTAAAGAATCAACAGAAGAAGGGAGTATTTTAGCCCGTAATATCTTCAATCCCTGAGGTAAAACTCGGTTTAACTTCTCTACTAACTCTTCTACTATTATCTCCTCTTTTAGTTTAATGTCTAAATACTCAGAGATACTGCTGATTCCTAAAGGTAAAGGAGGGCCAAAAGATATCCTAAATCGTGGGTTAAAGCCACTGGATATAGACATGGGGATGTTGGCTCTTCTTAGTGCACGGGTAAAAACCTGCACTAAATTTAAATGGGAAATAAATTTAATAGATTCACCTTTACAATATTTTACTCTGACTAATTGTTCCAAACTATTTAATTCCTTTCTTAATCGATTTATTAATCGATAAGTTCACGTATCTTCTTTGGTCAGTTTGCTAATAAATTACCTGGTTAGTTAGTTAAAAAATTAATATTACATCAACCATTTTCCTAATGAATTATCCGTAAACCGATTTTTCTTTTTTAAAAACTATATACTAAAAATCAAAAACTAATAACTATTAATTGGCCAATTGAATAATCTTGCATCTTTCCCGACTGACAGATTATTTTCCTTCAAGATTGTTCTCCCACACCTAAACGCTCTTCGCTCTATGCTAATCAACTTAACACACTCCACAGCTCATACAATCCACAAAGCGGCAATCAGGAGTCGTTTCTGCTCTTAAAGCCTTTTCTTTCTCTTTGAGCAAATATTCTTTCTTTACCCCACAGGAGATATGATCCCAGGGTAAAATTTCATCTTCTTGTCTTACTCTATTGACATAAAATTCCATATTAAGTCCGCTCTTGCTAAAGGCTCGTTGCCAGGCTTCAAAATTAAAATGTTCTCTCCAGGCATCAAATTTACAACCCAGAGAATGAGCTTTTTCTAATACTTCACCTAACCTTCTGTCCCCTCGGGCAAAGACTGCTTCCAGGTAAATCCGATTAATATCGGGATAACTAAAAGCAACATTCCTCCAATTTAACTTGTTCTTTAAATATCTTATTTTTTCAGATAATGATTCTCTTTCCTCTTGGGCTTCCCATTGAAATGGAGTATGGGATTTAGGCACAAAAGCAGATACACTAATATTTATATTTACTTTTCTTCCGGTTATTTCTTTTCCCATGCGGTCAACTTTACTGACTAATCTAACTATCCCTTCTATGTCTTCTTCGGTTTCGGTAGGCAAGCCGATCATAAAATAAAGTTTTATCTTTCTCCATCCTCTTTCGAAAGCCGCCCTTATCGAAGAATACAGGTCATCTTCCTGAACATTTTTATTTATCACATCTCTTAACCTTTGAGTTCCAACCTCTGGGGCTAGAGTAAGACCAGTTTTCCTGACCCTCTGGACTTGCTGGGCTAAAGCGACGGAAAAGGAATCTATCCTTAAAGAAGGCAAGGAAACCCCCACTCCTTTTTCTTCAAATCGGTCTACTACTCTGGTAATCAATTTTTCTATTTCACTGTAATCGCTCGAACTTAGGGAAGACAAAGATATTTCTTCATATCCGGTATGAGCAAGAATTTTCTCGGCCAATTCAATTAAAGTATCAACTTTTTTTTCCCTTACCGGACGGTAAATCATTCCCGCCTGACAGAAACGGCATCCCCGGGTACATCCCCGAAATATTTCCAAAGTAATCCTATCGTGAACCACATTAATATTTGGGACAATAGGGAAAAGAGGATATGCTACTTGGTCAAAATTAGAAATAAACCGTTTTTTAATTACTGAATGATAGGTTTCTTTTTTAGGAGTAACTGATTTAATCTTTCCGTCTTTAAAATAATTTACTTCGAAATGAGAGGGAACATAGATGCCTTTAATATAGGCAAGTTCTTCTAGAAGCTTTGCTCTGCTCTGTTTTTTATCTTTCCATCTTTTATAAACTTCTATCATTTCACCGATAATCTCCTCCCCTTCACCAATGACAAATAAATCGATAAAACAAGATAATGGTTCCGGGTTAAAAGCGCCTGGTCCACCGGCAATAATCAGTGGGTCATCTTCTTTTCTCTCTTCCGACCTTAAAGGTATATGCCCAAGCTCGAGAAGATTTAGGATATTAGAATAACATAATTCATGTTGGATAGTAAATCCAACAATATCAAAAAAACTTAAAGATCTGTAGGTCTCTAGAGAAAAAATGGGTATCTGTTGTTCCCTCAGCAATTTTTCCATATCTATGGCAGGTGAAAAGACTCGTTCAGCCAGAGCATCATCTCTCTTATTAATAATCTCATACAATATTTTAAATCCTAAAGAACTCATCCCAATCTCGTATAAATCAGGAAAGACCAATGCTATTTTAACTGTAGATTTATCTTCTTCTTTTACTATTTCATTAAATTCTTTACCGGTATATCTCCCCGGTTTTTCTACCTTATCCAATAACTCTTCAAACAATATTTTTTTTATATCCAATCTCTTTTCTCCTTAACTACTTAGTTGTCTAATAAACCAAACAATAAAAACTGATTTTTCTTATCTGAAAAACTATATACTGTGAACTAATAACTTGTATTAATACTAACGAATAAAACAATTAACCAATCGATAAATTGGTAAATTATTTCACCACTTTACCTTATGCAGTTCTACATTCAGCAATATCCCAATAACTATCAAATTTGATATCATAAAAGTTCCCCCATAGCTTAAAAAGGGTAGGGGTAATCCGGTGGCTGGCAACATCCCCATAGCCATTCCAATATTTACTATTATATGAAAAAATAAAAAGGACACTACACCGGTAGCCAATAAACTCCCTAATAAATCTCTTGCTTCTAATGCAATCTTTACTCCCCGCCACAAAATAATAGCATATAATCCTAATAATAAGGTAGTTCCGACAAAGCCCAACTCTTCTCCTACTACAGAAAATATAAAATCAGTGTGCTGGGCAGGTAGAAAATTTAACTGGCTTTGCAGACCACTAAAGATTCCATTCCCTAAAAACCCTCCTGAACCGATGGCAATCCTCGACTGGATAACATTATAGCCACCCCCCAAAGGATCCAGGTTAGGATTTAGAAATAAAATTAACCTATTTTTCTGATAATCTTTTAAAAAAATCCAAATAACTGGTATAGAAGATATGCCCGCTAAAAAAGTAAAAACTAAAAATTTTATCTTAATACCTGCTACAAACAACATGATAATAAGAATCGCTAAATATACTAACGAAGTTCCCAAATCCGGTTGCATAAATACCAATAAAATTAACAACCCGGTATAAATAAAAGGAAGTAAATAATAGAAAAAATTATC
>CAYTVM010000035.1:8425-9603 GCA_964441685.1 uncultured Atribacterota bacterium
GTAAACTTTTGTGCCAGGCACTAAAGTTTACTCTTTTATATTAAAATATTTTTCCAGCATTGCTCGGGCTATGGGAGCGGCTGCTACTCCCCCTTCTCCTCCGTTCTCTATAAAAACGGTAATGCAAACTTCCGGATTCTCATAGGGTGCAAACCCGATAAACCAGGCATGAGTCTCTCCCTGAGGATTTTGAGCTGTTCCAGTCTTCCCGGCAAGTGTTAATTCTTTAATATTTGCCCTCCAACCCGTTCCTTTTAATATGGTCTGTCTTAATCCTTCTTTGATAATTTTAAATGTATCTGAAGAAAAGTTTACTTTTTTATGAATCTCCGGCTTAATTTCTTCCAATATGTTGCCCTCAGCAGAAATTATCTTTTTTACCAAATGTAACTTGTAAATTTCTCCCTCTGCAGCGATAGTAGTAATAAGACTATGCACTGATAAAGGAGTTAATAAAAGATATCCCTGACCTATAGAAAGATTAATAGTATCACCGGGGAACCAAATCTCTTTTATTTCTCTCTGCTTCCATTGAGGAGAAGGAATTGTACCTATGGCTTCTTCGGGCAAATCAATACCGTTTTTTTCTTCCAATCCAAATTTCTGCATATATTTATTAAATCTTTCAATCCCCAGATCTTTTCCTACGGTATAAAAATAGACATTACAGGAATGGGCAATTGCATCAATAATATTTAAATCTCCATGTCCGCTCTCCTTTGAGCAATTAACGATCCGGTCAGCTAATTTAAAAGTACCCGAACAATAGATTTTTCTTTTTATATTAGTAACTCCTTCTTCCAGAGCTGCTGCTGCTGTAGCCACTTTAAATATCGAACCAGGAGAATAAAGACCCTGAATACTTCGGTTAGTCAAAGGATAATCGGTATCAGAAGAAAGTCTTTGCCAATCAGAACTGGAAATTCCATTGGCAAATAAGTTGGGATCAAAAGAAGGTCTGTTAACTAAAGCCAATATTTCTCCATTGTTAGGGTCACTTATCACAATAGAGCCTTTTTTCCCTAAGAGTAAATTTTCTCCGTAAAGCTGTAAGTCTCTATCAATAGTTAACACCAAATCTCTACCGGGAACTGGTTTCTGATGCAGTAAAACGGTTATTTCCTGGCCTGAGGCATCAACTTCAACTTCTTTCCCTCCTTTTTCTCCTCTCAAAATAT
>CAYTVM010000036.1:0-9586 GCA_964441685.1 uncultured Atribacterota bacterium
ATCGCAAGCTACCACAGGATCACCAATCTCTTCTAATTTTTCATTCAGAGGCTGGACCAATAATAGTTTTATATTTTGAAAAGATTCTACTTTCTGGGTACAGACAACATTACCAATTACTTTTCCTAATTTCATTTCTAACCTCCGAATATTCGTTAAATAAAATTAAATTTATTTTAAACAATTCTAAAATAACCAACCAAGACACAACGTCTTTCCCGGGTAAAAGTTCTAGCCCTGGTTAACCCTTCTCCGGTAGGAGTAGCAATAGTAAAAGAAGTATAACCGGCGCCTCCGAATCCTAATCCGCTATAACATGGACCGTTCTTTATAAAGAGAGAACAGTTCATCAATTTAGCCATCTTGGAAAGTGTAGCAATATTCCGGGAATGAATAGAAGCAGTATGCCTGAAATTATGCTCACACTGCACAGCAAAATCTATAGCCTCATCAACATGGTTAAAGCGAACCAGGGGAATCACCGGTAAAAGCTGTTCGGTCCAGACCAAGGGATGATAAGGGTCTACTTCACAAAGTAATATTTTGGTTTGTTCAGAAATGTCTAACCCGATATCTTGGGCAATTACACTGGCATTTTTCCCCACATACTTTTTATTCGGTGCTCCTTCATGTCCGGGCTTCCCCGGGTCAGTAATAACCAATTTAGTAACTTTTTCAACCTGCTCACTTTTTAATTCATAAGCACCATTTTTTATCATTTCTTCTTTTAATTTATCGGCAATTTGGGAAACAGCTAAAATCTCTTTCTCACATATACAGACAATATTATTATCAAATCCTGCTCCATTTACAATATCACGGCCGGCTTTAACTAAATCGGCAGTTTCATCAACAACACAGGGGGGATTTCCGGGACCAGCAGCAATGACTTTCTTGCCACTGTTCATAGCTGTCTTAACTACCGCCGGGCCACCGGTTACTACCAACAATTTAATTTTAGGATGTTTCATTAAAGTCTGGGCTGAATCAATAGTCGGATTAGCAATAGCACAAAGAACGTTGGGGGGACCACCGGCTTTTACAATCGCCTGATTGATCAAGGAAATAGTCAAGCAGGAACTTCTTTTTGCTGCAGGATGGGGATTGAAAACCACACTATTTCCGCCGGCAATCATACTTATTCCATTATTAATCACTGAAGAAGTAGGGTTGGTAGAGGGTATGATGGAACCGATAACCCCGTAAGCTGCCCGTTCCATTAAGGTCATACCATTATCATCGGAATAGGCTGTAGGCTCAAGGTCTTCTATTCCCGGCGTTTTTAAAGCAGCCAACCTATTCTTTTCAATCTTATCTTCTACTCTACCAAAAGTTGTTTCCTCTACGGCTAATTTAGAAATTTCTTCCAGACTACTCATTATTATTTTGCGTATACTCCGAATGATCTCTCTACGTTGATCTAAGGTTAATTTAATCAGTTCAAGATGGGCAGCTTCAGCAGCATCGACAGCAGCATTTACTTCTTCAAAAATTCCATCCTGACCAGAAGAAGGCCTGTTTAACAAATCATTTGATATCGCTTTATCACTTTTGGTACCTTCTAATTTATCAAGTACGCTTTCAATGATTAATTTTAAATCTTTTTCGTTTATTTCCATCATTTACCACCTATGCGTAAATCTCTTTTTTATCTTTAATAAATAAAATAAGGTTTAATCTCCGAATGAGGGTTGGGAATAATGACCTCTTTACAAAGCAGACCTTTATCACCTATAGTCTTTACTGCTGCTTTGACTGCAGCTTCCACCTCGTCTATATTACCTATCATTTTAATATAAGATTTACCGCCCATCCCCGCAGCCAATCTAATCTCGTTAATTAAAACATTGGCAGTCTTGGCAGCTATATCGGCAGCTTCAATACTGGCAACAACCGAAAAAAACTCTACTATAGCCACCGCATCCCAAATCTTACATTCAACCGTACCGACAATTGCCGGAATAATTTGAGAATGCAAATTGGTAATAAATAATTCGTCAACGATATAGCCCTCTCCAATTTCCTTACCAGCGGTAAGAGAAGCATCTACTGCTGCTACATCCCCGGTAAAAAGAATGACAAATTTTCCCGGACAAATCGTCCTGGCATCTATTATTTTCACCGAGGCAGCTTTTACTATGCCATCTAAAGCCTTTATTCCGACTGCTATGCTATTAAATTCTAATACTCCAAGAATGACTGTATCCATATTTTACCTATCTTTCATCATTATTTTTTAATAATGACCCTTTCGTCGTCAATATAAGTTATTTTACCTTTAATGCTTGCGTGTAACCGTGCACCTAATTTTCCCTTGGGAATTTCTGCAATAAGATCACCCTCATTGACTTGTTCATCAATTTTTACGACAGGTTTTGAAGGAACGCCCGTGTGTTGTTTGAGTAAAATCTCCACCTGATCGGGATCCGTTTCCATCACAGGTAATGGATGCAAGCCATCTTTATCATACTTTTCCAACCTCAAGCGGTTTTTAATCCTCGAACTGGGTATTCTTCTATAATCTTGCAGCTCTCTTGGATTTTCTTTTTTGCCCGAAAACTTGGGTTGATAGCCGGCTGCCAGAAGATTTTCCTTAATTTTTTGATTTATAATGCGAGGAGATAATTCCATCGGACAGGCGAACACCTCGCAAAGCCCACATTCACTGCATAGAAAAGCATTTTGAATTATTTCGTAGGGAAGATCGAGTCCAAAGTTTATCTGCCTCATAATCTTATGAGGATAAAGCTCATGACCTAATAAGTAACGGGGACATAAGTCGGTACAATAACTGCATTGACAGCAGGCAGCTTTGCTTTGTTTGATAATATATTCAATTCTTAAGGTCTTCTTTAATACCAAGGGATGGTCCCGAGATAAAACCAGAATTCCGGTGGTAGTTTTAGTGACCGGTGTATCAAGATCAAAGACTACCTTGCCCATCATGGGTCCTCCCACAATGACTACAAAATCTTCCATTGTAGGTTCACAAAAATTGATAATTTCCCGGAAAGAAGTACCAATCCGGGCAATGATGATACTCGGCTTTTTTACTTCTCCTATGCAGGTTAGTGTCCTTGTGGTTACTGCATTGCCTTTTTCTGCCATAGACACATTTCTCAAGGTCTCTACATTATTTACCAAACAACCTATATCCGGAGGAATGCCTCCTTCCGGAATAACTTTACCGGTAATTTCCTGTACCAGAATGAACTCATCACCGACCGGATAATAATCCTTAAGAAGGAATAGTGATATATTTTTGTTCTCGGCTATGGCTTTTTTTATATTTCCTGCAATAGAAAGATATTTTTTCTTCAGGGCAATGACCCCTTTTTTTGCACCAGTCGACTGCATAATTAACCCTAAACCTTTTACTACCTCTTCTCCCTGTCTTTCTATAATGTATTTATCATTATAAAGAAGAGGTTCGCATTCCGCTCCATTTCCAATGACTACATCATATTTATTGGCCACTTTAATATGGGTAGGGAAACCGGCACCGCCAGCTCCTACTACTCCCATATCTCTTAGCACATTTTCAAGTGCCATAAATTATTTCCCTTCTTATCAATGATATCGGCTATTTTTTAAAAACAATTTTATTATATGCTTCCACCATATCGACAATGCCTACAATGACGCAATCGACTGGTTTTTGATGGGTAATTTCCGTTTGTCTGGCAGAACTCCCCTGAGAAATGATCACTACCTCTTCTACTCCTGCTCCGACAAGATCCACAGCTACCAAATAATGACCATCTATTTCTCCTTTATGGTTGCAAGTTTGAGCAAGAAGACATTTCTTTCCTTTTATTCCTTCGTCCATTTGGGTACTGACTACAGTGCCCACAATTTTAGCAAATATCATCTCAACCTCTTTTTTAAATTTTTCAAAATCTGAAGAAGCTGGTTACTATTCTTTGTCTTTCCTGTATATATATTCCCCTTTAATATCTATAGAATCAACAATGGATATTATCGTTGCATCGCTCGGTTTTCCTTCGGTAGTAGCTGTCATCCTGGAACTACTTCCAGCCACAAAAAAGACTATTTCCCCTAATCCTGCTCCCACGCTATCCATTGCTACCAGATAATCACCTTTTCCCTGCATGTTCGAAGGATTAATTTTCTCCAGAAGTAAAAATTTTATACCCTCAATTTTCGGTTCTTTCCTGGTTGATACAACCGTACCCACTACTCTTGCCAGTATCATATTTTTTCCTCCCGTATGATGGATGTATCAATTAATCAGTACTCATTTTATCTTTTTTGTTTTTACCCGGACCTCTGCCCAAAGGAAGAACACTATCTACATTGCTATGTGGTCTTGGAATAATATGGACAGAAATTACTTCACCAACTTTTTGGGCCGCTGCGTTTCCAGCATCAAGGGCAGCTCTAACAGCTGCTACATCACCACGCACAATGGCAGTATTGTATCCACCACCAATTTTTTCATATCCCACCAAATCTACCCTGGCTGCTTTCACCATAGCATCTGCTGCCTCCACCATTGCTGCAAAACCTCTTGTTTCAATCATTCCCAATGCATCTGTATAAATGTCCATCTTTCTTTTTACCTCCTTAATGTTATTTTTCTGACAAATTATTTTACTTTTTTAACATTTTAACATATTATTTTTTTCATGTCAATACTTTTTAGTTATTTTTTATAAAATAATTAATATTTTTTATAACTTTAAATCTTATAAAATATCCTTAAGGGCGGTTATTTGGTGGAGTGGTGAAAAAAATAATAAATTTACCTTTGCCTTTGAACCTTCCCCAAATATCCACTCTCTCTAAAAAATTCAAGAGGATTTAAGGGGACACCCATCTCTTCCCTTACTTTAAACAAAAGAGGTGTTATATCAGTTTCAAAAGCTTCAGTTATTATCTTCTCCGCCATAATTATATCCTCATCTTGTTGGAATTTTCTCAAAGATTTTCTATCTACAATAAGAGCTTTTGCATAGGTTTTATGAATATTTTCAACACTTTGGATCATTTCTTCAATTTTTGGCTTAAGATTGTGACATTGATCTATCATATAAGCTATATTGGCCTTTATTCCATCCTCTTCTGCTGATACCAGTTCATTGAAAATAAGGAAAAATTCATAAGGGTTTACAGAGCCCACCGTCAGATCATCATCAGCATATTTTTTATTATTAAAATGGAATCCTCCCAATTTCCCCTCATCTAAAAGATAAGCTACCGTCTGTTCTATATTGGTACCCAAAGCGTGATGTCCTAAATCAACCAATACCATCGCCCTATTCCCTAATTTTAAACACAAATTATATGCGGTACCCCAATCAGGTATATCGGTATTATAAAAAGCCGGTTCAAAAAATTTATATTCTATAAGTATGCGCATATCATCTGGTAAATTATCGTAAATTTCTTTCAAACTATCTTCTAATCTATGCTTTCTCTCTCTAATATCATCCTGTCCGGGATAATTGGTTCCATCGCCTAACCAGAGAGAAATATCCTTGGATTTAAGTATCTTGGCGATATTGATACACTCCAGGACATGATTAGTAGCTTTTTTTCTCACTTTTTTATCAGGATTACAAAGACTCCCCAATTTATAATCCGGGTCCTGAAATAAATTAGGATTTATGGCTCCCGGTTTTATGCCCAAAAAAAGAGAATATTCTAAAAGAGCATCCCAATTATCAGTGATATCCCAAGGAATATGCAAAGCTACAGAGGGACATATGCCGGTGACCTTATGTACTTCTGCTGCGTCCTGAATTTTTTCTTTTACACTCTTAGCAGCTCCTTTCTGCTTAAAAGTTGCAAAACGAGTTCCTGAATCTGAATAACCCCAACTCGGAGTTTCAATCTTTAATGCCTTTAAGTTTTTCTCAACTTTACTTACATTAATTCCCTTTTCTTCCAAAGAGGACTTCAAAATTTTATAACTTGTTTTATAATCTCTCATTTTAATCAGGGTAAATAACCCTATTTCTCCTTTCTTTAAAATATATTTTTATTCTTTAATTTTATTGTGAATGATTTTTTAGAAACTCCTCCACTTCTTTACGATAAGGCATGGCAGGAGCAGTACCAATTTTGGTTACATTAAGGCTAGCAACAGCATTAGCAAAATAAGTCGCTTCCACTAAATTCTTTCCTTCAGAAAGAGCAATAGCCAAGCCTCCATTAAAGGCATCTCCTGCTCCCGTAGTATCCACAATCTTTACTTCTTTGAAAGTAGGTACATGGGTAGTTTTTTTCGAATTAACGACCAAAGCCCCTTCTTTCCCCAGGGTAACAACAACATCTTTTACACCGGAAGATATCATTTCTTTAGCAGCTTTTTCAGCTTCTTTAATTGTATTAACACTTCGATGAGTTATTAACTCCAATTCACTTCTATTAGGAGTCATTAAAGATACTTTATCTAAAACATTTTTCTCCAATTTCTTCCCCGGAGCAGGATTAAGAATGGAAATAGTGTGGTTAGATTTATACACCAGGCCTATAACATGTTCTACAATTTCCACCGGAATTTCTAACTGCAGCAGGACTATATCTGCACTCATAATGAGATCTCGTGCATTTTCTACCAATGGAATATCTATTTCCATATTAGAGCCAGGGGCTACCACTATCATATTTTCAGCAGTTTTGTCATCTACTAAAATAAAGGCCATGCCCGTGTGTTGAGTTTTGCTTACTTTAATATAGTCAATGTTGATCTTCTCTTTTATAAAATTGTTCCTGGCAATCTCGCCAAAATAATCTTCTCCTATACAACCTACAAAACACACTTCAGCACCTAATCTTGCTGTCGCTACGGCCTGGTTGGAGCCTTTTCCTCCTGGTCCTAATTTAAATGGTCCACCCAAAACGGTCTCTCCATGTTTGGGAAGCCAGGGAGTCTTGGACATTAAATCTGTATTATAACTTCCTACAATAACAATCTTACTTTTTTTCAAATGAATCACCTCCAACTATCCTTTTACCGCTCCAAAGGTTAAGACCCTTACTAAATATTTCTGGAAAAATATTACTAAAATAACTCCGGGAATAATGGCAATCAGAGAAAGCGCCGATAATTCTCCCCATTGAATTCCGTAGCCCCCAATCAATTCTGAAAGAACCACCGGTAGAGTTCTTACATTGGATCTGGTAAACATAAGGGCAAAAAGAAATTCATTCCAGGCAATTTTAAATTTATCTTTAAAACAATAATATTTACAATTATATTGATTTTGCATTTTTAAGTAAATATTTTTCGGCTTCTGCCGACCATAAACCATTATTCTTTTCTAATATCTTGGCCAAATGAGTCAATAGGGGGTTAGCCTTTCCCTTTTCCTTAAAATCAGAAATTGCAGTAAGTTCCATTTCGATATTAGTATAGATCAGCTTTTTATTACCTGGTATTTTAGGAAGATTTAAAGTTGTATCCACCACGCAGTTTAATCCACCGATATGAGTGATCATGGCGGCTGGATTTATGAGATTTTTTTTCATCATTTTCAGGGATTCAATCATGTCCTGAGTATTTCCACCACTTGTTCCTACAATATGGGTCGATGCATAATGGACATTATAAAAATTAAGCATTGCAGAGAACTCTGGGTCACTTGGACCAGCAAAAAAATTCAAACAGCCATCTTTTGATAAAATTCTATCACCCTGTTCTATCACTTCTTTTACCGGTGCAAAAACAAATACATCATGATATTTTTTACCTTGAGTGATTGAAATAAGATATGCTTCCGGATTTTCAATATCCTTACTATTTATATATTTTAATTCAACTCCTCTTTTTTTAGCTTCATCTACCCTGTGTATCGAGGAGGCTCTTTCCAACCTTACCTTGTCAATATCAGTAACTACTAATAATTTAGGTTTTCTACCACTATGCAAGGCATAATCTATTGCTCCAAGACCCATGGGGCCTGCTCCGGCTAAAATTGCCATATTTCCATTTTTTACTATCCCCATATTATGCATATATTCTCCCTGAATAGTATGATAGGCAGCGTGAAAAGCGCCTATGATGCAAGACATGGGTTCAGCTAGAGACCCGCCATAAAATGCTTCTCCTTTATATGCTAATAAACAATTCATTTCCATCACTTCATTGGGGATAATGATATAAGTAGCATCACCCCCTATGTA
Source organism: uncultured Atribacterota bacterium (assembly GCA_964441685.1). Taxonomy (GTDB): domain Bacteria; phylum Atribacterota; class Phoenicimicrobiia; order Phoenicimicrobiales; family Phoenicimicrobiaceae; genus Sediminicultor. The sequence goes on from CAYTVM010000036.1 coordinate 8,152, forward strand.
AGGGAAAGAATATCCGGGAGCATCAAGACTCCCTTGATAATTTAAAGCAGGCTGAATAGCAAACTTTTGACCTGCTTTGAATTTATGTTGCCATTGTTTACCCACCTCTACAATTTCACCACAAAATTCATGACCGATTATCACAGGATTATCTGCCACATTATTCGGAACTCTCTTATGATTGGCTCCTTGAATTGCAGCTTTATAAGAAGACATACAGAGACTGTCAGAAATAATATGGGCAATAATTTCATCATCCTTCATTGCCGGGAGTTCAAATTCTTCCAGCCTCAAATCATTTTTTCCATATAATCTTACTGCTTTAGTCTTCATCATCATCACCTTCTAAAACTAAAAATAATTATTTTAGCATGACCTGGCCACCGGTTACCGGAATAGCCTGTCCGGTTTCATACTTTTGATCAATTAAATAATAAATGGCTTTTGTTACATCTTCACCGGTACATCCTCTCTTCATGGGAACCTTTGACTCATAGAATCTCTTCACCTCTTCAATGGTCTTTGCACCCGGAACTTTCCCGGTCCTAAGGTATTGAACAAAAAGACCATTTTCCGGGTCAGCCCATAGGGGACCTTCAAAAAAGTTTCCCGGACAAATAGCATTTACTTTGATGTTGTCATCAACAAGTTCCAAAGCAAAACTCTGAGTAAGGCCTATACTTCCAAACTTACTTCCGGTATAAGCGCTATTTTTGTTGGAACCCCTAAGCCCGGATTTCGAGTTAATTTGAATAATATCAGTAAAATATTTTTTGCTTGCTAAATTTTGAAGGGCCATCACTTTGGAGGCATGTTTTACGCACAGAAAATAACCAAAATAATTCACTTGATTAACAAAGGCAAATTCACTGAATTCCATTTCTTTTACACTGCTGGCCTTCAATACGCCTGCATTACTTATAAAAATATCCATGCCACCCACTTTTTTAACTATCTCAACTATCATTTCTTTAACCGAATTTTCATTGGTTACATCTACTTTTATCGCTAAAGCTGTGGTCTTTTTATATTTAATATTTAGTTCCTCTGCCAGCTGGTTAGCCCCTTTAGCATTAATATCGGCAATAAATACCAAGCATTCTGATTTTGTCAGCTCTCTCACTATGCTCTCTCCAAAACCCTGAGCACCTCCGGTGACTACTGCTATTTTATTTTTTACTATATTATCCCTATATAATTTTCCCTCATTACAATACTTTTTCGAACTTCGATTGCCGCTATTATCGGTTATTATCTTTGCATTTTCTTTCTTTAGGCAATCCTGAGGTTTGGAGAGTTCAGGTTTAACTTTTACATTTTTTAAGATATCTTCAAAATTATTTTTTATATTCATCGCCTGACTATAAGATTCTCCCAGGTAAAAAATGCCAATATTTTCAAGAATGACGATTTTTGGTTTTTGTTTATATTCCTT
>CAYTVM010000037.1:0-9553 GCA_964441685.1 uncultured Atribacterota bacterium
AGTTGACGAAGATTTAAAAGGTAAAATAAGTGTATAAGTAATTGACCACAGGACTTTAGTTCCCTTAGATAAAGATACGATTATTGATTCTGTTAAGAAAACCGGGAGATTATTAGTTATCGATGAATCTCCAATAAACGGAGGAATCCAAGGAGAAATAATTTCTGTGGTTATGAAAGAAGCTTTTTGGAATATGGAATTTCCTCCCCAAAGGTTAGGCTCTTTAAACACCCCAATTCCTTTTAGCGAATCTTTAGAAAAAGAAGTTTTTCCTACCAAAGAAAAGATTAAAAAAGAAATTTTGTCCATGTTTTCCGATTAAAAAATAGAAAAGGAAAAAAATATGTGGAAGGTCCAAATTCCTAAAACAGAATCAAAGGTTGAAGAAGCCACTCTTGTTAAATGGCATAAGAAAGAGGGCGATAAAGTGGAAGCGGGAGAACTTATTGCTGAGATAGAAACATTTAAGGCGGCAGTGGAAATAAATTCTTCTAATACTGGTATTATTTACAGAATCTTTGTTAAAGAAGGAGAAACAGTACCAGTAAATACAGTTATAGCGATCTTAGGTAAAGAAGGAGAAGAAATATCTTCTGAAAGTATAAAACCTTTTTTACGAAATCAAGAAGGAGAAGGCGTTTCTTTAAAAGAAGAAAAAATAAAAATAGCACCTATTGCCCGTAAATTAGCTTTAGCAAAAGGAGTAGATTTATCCTTAATCAATGGTTCTGGACCAGGAGGAGCAATTACTAAAAAAGACATAGAAGAGCATCTTTCAAAAAAAGGAAAAAAGACAAATTTTACCATCAAAGAAGTATATAAATTAACCGAAGTGCAAAAAATAACCGCCGAAAGGCTTACTGATAGTTATAAAAATATTCCTCAATTTACCCTTTGCAGGAAGATAGACATTGATTCACTTTTAAGCATAAAGAAGGAAATAAATGCTCGATTAAGTCAACCTCTTTCCTTAGTTGATTTTATCATTAAAGCCCTAATCCTCACCTTTAAAAAATTCCCCGAATTTAATGCGATATTCGAGGAAGAAAATTACAAGTTTATTAAAGAGATAAATATTAGTTTAGCAGTAGCTACAGATAGAGGATTGATGGTTCCGGTACTTAAAGATTTAGAAGGTAAAGATATTTTTGAAATAGCCCAATTAAGAAAAGAGATTACCGATAAAGCCTTAAAAGGGAAATTGCAGCCTGAAGATTTCGAGAAAGGAACATTCACTATCACTAATTTAGGTTTACAAGGCATAGAATATTTTACTCCCATAATAAATCCTCCCCAGGTTGCTATTCTTGGAATAGGTAAGTTAGAAAAAATGTCTCTCCCTTTAAGTCTTTCTATGGACCATCGAATAATAGACGGAGCTAAAGGAGCCGATTTTCTAGAATTTTTTATCCAATCAATTAGCCATTGATGCAGAAGGAGGTGATTAAATAAACTGATTGAAACTTTTATCTATAAGGAGAGAACATTAAAATAAAAAAATGGAGGTTTGTTATGAAGAAATTAATTATTTTAGGTTTACTCATCTTAGGTATACTATCTTTAGGATTATTTGCTTCAGCTTCTGAGGGTGTGACGGAAATAGCTCTTATTGTTAAATCAGTAAATTCTGAGTTTTGGCAATCAATGCTTAATGGAGGGGAACAATATGACAAAGAAAATGAAAATGTTAACGTTACCCCTTACGGCCCAGAATCTGAAACAGACATAGAAGGAGCTATTACAATTTTGGAGAATGTTGTAACCAGTGCTCCTGATGCAATCGTTGTTGCATCACAGTCAGGAGAGGGTGCTATACCGGCTGTAAAGGATGCCATGAGTCAAGGGATTCCGGTGATAACCACTGATACTATTATCCCGACTGAGGTAATAAGTCACTTAGCAACAGATAATGTTGCCGGAGGAAAAACTGCTGCGGATGCAATGGTAAAGGCCCTTGAAGAAAATGGTATTGAAAAATCAGGAACTGTAGTTATTATGCATGTGGTGGTTTGCGATACAGATACACAGAGAGGTGAAGGTTTTGACACGCGTATGACTGAAATTGCTCCGAATATTAAAATAGTACATTCTCGTTATACTGATGATGAAGTAGCCCAGGCAATGACAGCTACAGAAGACTATATTACTACCTATGATGATCTTATCGGGATATTCGGGATTGATTACAATATTGGAGAGGGAATAGCTTTGGCTATAGAACAAGCAGGCCTTCAGGATTCTGTTATGGTAGTGGCTTTTGACGATTCACAAGCTGAAATCGAAGCATTGAAAAAAGGCGTTATTAAAGCTCTAATTGTTCAAGATCCTTACATGATGGGATATAAAGGATGTGAATTCGCAGTTCGTGCTTTAAAGGGTGAAGAAATACCTAAACATGTAGACACTGGTGTTAAAGTACTGAAGAAAGAAGATGTAAAGAAATAAAATATAGGTTATGATAGTGTGTAAAAAATGTTGTAGCATTATTATATCCGATAGGTTTACGGGCAATATTATTATTGAATATTGCCCGTAAAAAAATTTGAGTTGTTTAATATACATAGTCAGTATACTATAGGAAATTAATTATAACCTAATGGAAATGTATGATTATTGCGTTAAAAATAATAGTCATTTAATTTTTATAGTATTACCTATTATTAACAAGAGTGAGATAAAAGTAATTTATGAAAAATTTTATTAACCCTACTATTTCCCCTGACAAAGCTGGAGGAACCGAATGACTTCAGAACGCAAAGAAATAATTAGAATGGAAGAGATTTCCAAGCAATTTCCCGGTGTAACAGCACTTGATAGGGTAGATTTCCAAATTTATGAAGGTCAAATCCATGGGATTGTAGGTGAGAATGGTGCAGGTAAGTCCACATTAATTAAAATACTTACTGGAGCCCTTCAACCTAATAGCGGAAATATCTTTGTTGATGGCAAAAAAGTGATTATTAGTAATCCGATCATTGCTCAGAATCTTCAAATTGGTGCAGTCTATCAAGATTTGACTGTTGCAAAAGATTTAACTGTAGCTGAGAATTTTTTTCTTGGACAGATTCCCAAGAACCGTTTTGGGTTTATTGATTGGAAAAAAATGGTCCAAAAAACGGCTGTGGTTTTAAGGGAGTTAAATATTGAAGTTGATCCTAATATGATTCTTGAAAAACTTACTGCTGCTCAGAAAGAAATGGTACTAATTGCAAAGCAATATTTCAAGCAGTACAGGGTAGTTATATTTGATGAACCTACTGCACTTTTGACCAGTAAAGATACAGAAGAGTTATTTCGAATAATAAAAAAATTGAAAAAAGAAGGTGTCGGTATTATTTATATATCACACCGCATCGAAGAGGTTTTTGAGATTTGTGATACAGTAACGGTGCTGCGCGATGGTAAGAGAATTACGTGTATTCCTATTAATGAAACTGATATAGATGGTCTTATTTCGAGAATGGTTGGTCGAAATATTGATGATATGTACTCGATTAATCATCAACATTTAACTAATGAAGTACTAAGGGTTGAGAATTTATCAAAAACCGGAGTATTTAATAATATTAATTTCACCGTTAATCATGGTGAGATTTTTGGGCTTTTTGGACTGGTAAATTCTGGTGCAACAAAAATCGTAAGAGCTATATATGGATCTGAGAAGTTTGATCAAGGCAATATATATATTGATTCTAAGAATGTGAGAATATCTTCGCCTTCTATGGCAGTTGCCAATGGCCTTGGTTTTCTCCCGGAGGACAAAAAAACTGAAGGGCTAGCCGTAAAATTATCTGTTAGACATAATATCAATTTAAGTTCTTATTCAAATATATCCAGAATGGGTTTTGTAAAAAGAAAACTTGAAAATGAAAATGCCCGACAGCAGATTAAATCTTTGCGAATTAGAACACCAAGCGCAGAGCAAATAGTAATAAATTTAAGTGGCGGGAATCAGCAGAAAGTTGTACTTGCGAAGTGGCTGGTAAACCAGTGTAAAATTTTTATATTTGAGGAACCTACTGCAGGCATTGATGTTGGAGCAAAAGAAGAAATATATAAAATTTTGGAGTTACTGATTGAAAAAGGGAGTGCTATTGTCATGATTTCTTCCTACTTGCCCGAAATAATAGGTATAGCTGACCGGATTACAGTAGTTTACGAGGGAACACAGATGGGGACTCTATCAAGGAATGAATTCGATGAGAAAAGGCTTCTCCAGCTTGCTTCTGGAATAATTTAAGGGGGATAAAATAGATGATTAGAGGTAAAATTAAGAAAAAAGTAACCCGATTCCACGAAATAAATATCCTTTTAGTATTAATCGTTTTAATTATTTCTTTGGCATTAATAAATAATAGATTTTTGAGCTTTGGGAATATTACTAATCTTTTAAGATCGACATCAATGATTGGAGTAGTAGCAATTGGTATGACATTTGTTATTATTTCCGGTGGTATTGATCTTTCTGTGGGATCAGTTTTGGCCTTGAGCAGCGTGATAGCAGCTAAGTTAATGGTATCAGGTACTTCAATATTCTTATCGATTATTATTAGTCTTGCCAGCGGAATACTGGCAGGACTTTTGATGGGTATCATTATCTATGAAGCCCGAGTTCCCCCCTTTATTGTAACATTAGCAGGATTAAGTGTTTTCAGGGGTATTGCGATGCTTTTGACAGGAGCTAAAAAAGTAGTTGGTCTCCCAGAAAAATTTGCCAATTTTGCTGTTGTAAGAGTTTTTGGCTTGCCAGGCATGGCAATTATTTGGTTGCTTATTATTGTTATTGGAGTGATTATGGCTCGTTATACTGTGTTTGGCCGAAATATCTATGCAATTGGTAGCAATTCGGAAGCTGCGCGATTATCTGGTATAAATATCAGGGCTTCTATTTATAAGGTTTATGCTTTTTGTGGATTTACTTCAGCAGTTGCAGGCATTCTTATGGCGACAAGGCTTTGTGGAGGTTCTCCTAGTGCAGGAAGTGGATATGAACTTGATGCCATTGCTGCTGTTGTGCTGGGAGGAACATCCCTTACTGGAGGAATTGGGGGAGTTTTCGGGACATTTTTTGGTACAATGATTATTGCAACAATTTCTAATGGGGGCAATATCATGGGTGTCAATCCTTTTGTTCTCGAAATTGTTATTGGCGTTTTGATAGTATTAGCAGTAGTATTTGACCATCTTCAAAAAAATAGATAATCATATTTTAAATTAATTAATAATATAAAAATATGTAAGGAAGGAGTTAATAGTTGGATGTCTATAGACCAAAAAAATTACACTAGTTCACATCGAATGGAAAATTCTCTTCTGAAAGTGAACGGGAAATCAGCAGTAATCACAGGAGCAGCTAGAGGAATTGGAAAATCTATTGCCTTTCTTTTGGCTTCGCTTGGAGCAAAAGTTGGCATAATTGATGTTTCTCCTAATGGTGTTTCTGTTGCAGAAGAAATAAAAGAGGCGGGAGGTAAGGCAATTTATGTTCAGGGGGATGTAACTGATAGTATTCAAATTGAAAAATGTATGACGCTAATTGCTGAAGAATTTGGCGGGATTGATTTCCTGGTAAATAATGCCGGTATATCCAGTAAAATACCTTTTGAGAGTTTACAAATTGAAGATTGGCATCGGATCATTGAAGTAAACTTAACAGGAGCTTATATATGTACAAAATCAGCAATTAAGCATTTGAAAGAAAAAGAATCTTCAAGTATCGTAATGTTTTCATCTGGATCTTCGATAACAGGGACCGGGGGATGTGCTGCCTATGCTGCTGCCAAGGGAGGAATAATCAGTTTGACTCGAGCCCTGGCACGTGAGCTTGCTGTATATAATATACGTGTTAATGCTGTATCTCCGAGAACTGTTAGAACGGAGATGTTAGAAACTGTTTTTACTAAAGAAGACATTATTAAAATGGAAAAACATATACCCTTAAGAAGATTGGGAGCAGAAAAAGAAATTGCCGATGTTGTTATGTTTTTATTGAGTGAAATGTCTAGTTTTATTACCGGGGAGACAATATTAGTTGATGGCGGAAGAACATTTTGTGGTTAAGATAATAAAATAGGCAGGTATGATATATGAACCAAAAATATATTTTGGGAATTGACTGTGGTACACAGTCGACGAAAGTTGTAGTATTTGATTTTGAAGGGAAAGTTATCACCTCAGCAAAAGAAGACATTCCTATCAAACGAATGAGATCTAATTGGGCAGAACAAGACGCAGAAGACTGGTGGAACTCTCTTTGTTCAGCTTTACGTTTGGTGACAAACGATATAGATAGAAAAAAAATTGTAGGATTGGCTTTAGCTTATCAAAGAGAAACATTTGTCCCAGTTGACTTAAAATTTAATCCTCTCAGACTTGCTTTTCTCTGGATGGATCAACGTGCAATTTCTGAAACAAAAGAGGTAAGGAAAGTCATTTCAGATAGTGAGTTTTATGGTATTACTGGTAAGTTTCTTAACACAGTCCCTTCCATAATGAAGATTAAATGGATAAAAAATAATGAACCTAATATTTGGAAAAAGATACATAAAATTCTTACAGTAGGGGCTTACATTAACTACAAACTTACTGACAAGCTTATTGATTCTGCTGCAGGTACAGATACGACGGGATTGTTTAATATCAGAACAGGTAAGTGGTCTGATGAATTATTATCTATTAGTGGCTTGAATTCAAGCCAGCTTTTTGATGTGAGACCATCCGGATTTAAAGTTGGCCATGTTACAAAAAAAGCCTCTCAATTAACAGGTCTTTGTGAAGGGACTCCTGTTTTCCTAGCCGGTGGAGATGGACAAGTATTTGCTGTCGGTGTAGGTGCAATAAAGGAATCAGAAATGGCTGTAGGTATAGGAACAAGTGGAACTTGTGATATTCATGGAACTAAAATTGATTTAAAGAGCGGTAGCAGGGCTTTGGCATCCTGTATCGAAGGATTATATATACATGAGTCGGTTCTTATGTCAGCAGCGAATACCGTATCCTGGTTTGTAAGAAATTTTAATAGTATCAAGCAAGAAAAACAAAACGAATCTGCTGAAAAAAAACTCGATCAAGAGATAAGTACTATACCTCCTTGTAGTAATGGACTACTAACCATTCCTTACTTGAGAGGTTGCATGATGCCATACAATGATCCAAATACAAGGGGTGCAACTTTAGGTTGGTCGGATATACATACAAATTTACATTTCTATAAGTCTATTCTTGAGGGGATTGCTTTCGAAATAAGGCTTATTATTGATAACTATGAAAAAAATAGTGGTGTAAAAATCTCTTCGATAAAAATCGGTGGTGGGGGAGCTGCTTCAAGCACCTGGTCTCAAATCATTACTGATATAGTGGGTGAAAAGGTTTATATTTCTGATACTACAGAAAATACTGCATTAGGTGCTGCTATTATGGCTGCTTATGGTCTTAAAATATATGAAAATATTGATTTTGCGGTAAACAAGATGTGCAGAACAAAAAATTCATTCATACCTGATGATGCAAGCTCATCACTTTATAATAAATTTTTTAATGAAATATATAAAGAAGTATACCCTGCCATTCGTAAATTCTTAAATTATCTTGGCAATTTTGATATAAATACAAACAAGTAATACTCATAAGACTTATTCGATAAGCAGAAGATAAATAGATAAGTAAATAATAGGAGGAGTCTATGGAAAATAAGCCTATTGCCCGTAATTTAGCTTATTCCCTTAAGATAAAAGGAGTCCCTAAGGAAAAAATAAAAAGAGAAGTGCAAATAATTATTCAAATGTTAAATTTAGGCAGATAGATGAGCCATTGGACTTATATAAATATCCTGTATCCGAATTTGTTGCTAATTTTGTGGGAAAAGCTAATTTGTTCCCTGCTAAAATAATAAATATAGAAAATGACTCTATATTAATCGACCTATTTGGAAAAAAATAAAGTCAAAATTAAGTAAAGTCCAAAGAAAGTTTGCTAAAAATGATAAAGTATATATAGTAATTAGACCAGAAGATTTAAATCTAACGAATAAAAATGATGAGGATTTCCTAATAAATAGAAGAGTTGATTTTATTGATTTTCAAGGGGAAATGATTCAATATAAAATAAAGTTAGATAGAGGGGCAACTTTATTTTTTCTATACAAAATAAAGTAGATACTATATCAATTGATGAAAGCAAAGAAGTAGGAGAAAAATTTGACTTGAAGTCCCTGTTTCTTATTCCTTCTTCTTAAATGAGGAAATAGAATATTATTTATTAATTTAATCATTCTAATGAAGTCATAATTGCAAAAGTACTAAGTGACATGTGTAGCGTAGTTTACTATTTTTTTGTTCTCAACAAGTTTTCTTTGATTTAAGTACTTTGACTAATTAAATTCAATCTATCAACTTTAATATTTCGAAAATTAGAATTTTTAAAGTTATGGACCCTATGTCCTTTCCTACTTAGTGCACCTACAAACCAATAATTGATAATTTATTTCTATAGAAAAGAGGATTTTCAATTTATTTTATCGAATATTATAATACACTATAATTTAACAAGGAGATTGGATAAAGCTTTAGATAAAATAGTTTTAAAAGCAAGGAGTAGGAGAGATGAAGGATAAGGAAAGTTTGAAAGTTTTAAAAGATGCCATTATAGATGTGCCCGGGATACAAGTAGGACACAGTCAGGATTTAAAAGCTGGGACCGGCTGTACGGTGATTATCTGCGAAAAAGGAGCATCAACAGGAGTTGATGTTCGGGGAGGAGCTCCGGGAACGCGGGAGACTGACCTTTTAAATCCGATAAATCTGGTAGATAAAGCACACGCTATTTATCTTAGCGGAGGTAGTGCTTTCGGATTGGATGGAGCATCGGGGGTGATGAAGTATTTGGAAGAAAGAGGAATAGGATTTGATGTAGTGTTAACCAAAGTTCCGATTGTTCCTGGGGCAGTTCTCTTTGATTTGGATGTGGGTGATTACAAGATAAGGCCTGATGCCAGGATGGGCTATGACGCCTGTCTTAAGGCAAGTAAGGAGGAAGTCAGACAGGGGAATGTTGGAGCCGGGACCGGGGCAACGATTGGAAAGATACTTGGCGGACTTCGCTGTATGAAGAGCGGTTTAGGTACAGCCAGTTTTAAATCTCAGGAATTGATTATTGGGGCAATCGTAGCGGTAAATTGTCTGGGAGATGTCATTGATCCGGAAAACGGAGAAATTATTGCCGGAGTTTTAACTGAGGACAAGAAAGTTTTTGCCAATACCATGTCTTTTTTAAGAAATTTCCCTCAAAAAACCAAAGATAATTTTTCTAAAAACACTACGATAGGAGTTATAGCCACCAATGCAAAGCTTACCAAGGCCGGAGCAACCAAGGTAGCGATGATGTCACAGGATGGTTATGCCCGGACTATAAGCCCAGCACATACCATGTTTGATGGGGATACCATCTTTTGTATGGCTACCGGCGAAGTGGAAGCAGGTGCGAATGCGGTGGGGGCAATTGCAGCGGAAGTGATGGCTCGGGCCATCGTAAAGGCAATAAAAAACACAGAATCTCT
>CAYTVM010000038.1:0-9529 GCA_964441685.1 uncultured Atribacterota bacterium
TTAAATAATAAGCATCAGGTGCATAATCAAATAATATCTTTAAATGCTCTTCTGAATCCTTCAATTTCTTTTCTGATTGTTTGTATTCAGTAATATCACTGGCCAAGATTAAAACAGCATAAATATCTCCTGATCCATTTTTAATTGGCTGCATACTGGTAAGAAAATAACAAGTTTTTCCCTTAAAGGGAATACTACTTTCTTTAATAACAGCCTTTCTTAATTGAAAAACTTCTTGGAGATCCGAAAATCTTTCTTCTGCTATTTTTGGAGGGAAAATTTCCCATAATGTCTTCCCAATATAGTTTTCTGCCAATCCTCCTAAATATGATACAGCACGACTATTTAAAGTTAAGATTTTGCCTTGAAAATCCACTGTGATAATAGATTCGTTGGCACTTTCTACGATGTTTTTATACTTTTCCTCGTTATCCTTTAAGGTTTCTCCTTCCTGCGTATACTCGATGAAATCCTTGGAGACATTTTTTCCCCGCTCTTCCCGTAAAAACTTCAGTTCTTTTAATAATTCTACTTTCGTCTTATCCTCATCTTTCATCTTGTTAACCTCCTATTCATCCCCTAAAATAAATCAGCGTAGGAATAGTGTGTTATTATTTAATCTTATAAACTGATTACTATTGTCCTTCATTTTTATTTCTCCTCTTCAACATTTTCTAATTTACCACCATAATCTCAGCAGATATGCTTTACCTGAGCCCATCCGTACTATCTTTAACTTCTCGGATTCTACGGGTTGTCCGCAAAAAATTATCGAATAATTGACTCGCTATATCTTCTTTATTTGCTGTAAATCCTTCCTAATTATTTTTTATAGGTCAATATATATTTCATCCTTTTGAATTTTTATCTCGTATTTCTTTAAATCATGCGTTTTTACATTGGCCATGATTGAGCCTGCTTTGATAAATTTCGGAATAGAAATTTTAGGGTTACTGACTTTTTTTCCGCTGTGAATATTAAATCTTGCCTGATGAAGTGGGCATACAATTTCATCACCCTCTAATCTTCCTAAATGGAGAGGCGAATTCATATGCGGGCAACGGTCTTCAAAAGCATAAAATTCTCCACCAAGGTTTACAATAGTTATTTCATTTTCTTTCACGTCATACTTCTTTATTTCTCCTATAGCGATTTCGTTTTTTAATGCAACTTTTATAAATGGCATACTTTATCTCCTTTAGTATATTTATTTAAAGAGTTAAGGAAATATTGAATGAATAAAAGACTGCTTTGATAATATCCTTTTTTGTTAATTATGTTCATCTCCCTGATAAATCCACATGGATTGTGTTGAACCTGCTTTTTCAAAACCACATTTCCGGTAAAAATCAATAGCCTTTCCGTCTGCTGTTAGCACTTGCTGATGGAAATTCCCATACTTTTTTTGAAATTTATTTACAATTTTTCTGCCAATACCTTTTCCTTGATAATCAGGGTGTACTAAAAGATGCGGATAATAAACCACCAGATAACCATCCGATATGGCATTTCCCAGACCAACCAATCTATTTTCATCCCATGCAGTAATCAGGCTATCGGAATTTATTAAAGCTTTGTACAATAAATCAGGTTTTTCCGCAGATGACCATTTATTCGCCCTGTATAATTCAATGATCTCATCTTTATTAATTTCTTTTATCTCTTTGATCTCAATGTCCATATCCATCACCCGTATTTATTTTTTCTTTCTTGATTTTGCGCCTTGTAATACAAGATAATTTTCATATCCTGCAAATTCTCTCCGTCATAATCTGGTCATGGTGTTAATGTAGAATATCCCTTGTTATATTGCAAAACCTCATATCATAAAGATTTTGTCTGGGATATCTGAGCATTTGACTATCTCTTTACTTGGTCATTTGACATTAGTTTAAAAGTCTTTTAAATGTGTCAGTGGGTGTTCCTTCTTCACGCTTCGATCCTTCCGGAATCAATCCACTCTTTTGTTATCTCTCTATCCTTTTCTTTCAGGATTGTCTCTTGATATTGGATATTCTATTATGCTTTTTCTAAAATGTTAACATACACATCATATATTACTTAATTTATAAGAATCCTCTTTTATTTTTTATTCCTCTTCTCCTTTAAAGCTTTTAATACCTTTTCCGGTGTTATGGGAAGATCAAAAATCCTCACCCCTATGGCATCATACACCGCATTGGCAATGGCTGGAGTAGTGGCAATTAAAGAAGGCTCACCAATCCCTTTGGCACCATAAGGTCCATCCGAATCTTCATTTTCAATAAATCGAGTGCTAAAATGAGGGGTGTCCATAGACGTGGGAGCCAAATAACCGGTTAAATCAGCATTCAGTGTTTTTCCTTCTTTGATGACCTGTTCCTCCATCAAAGCCATACCTATTCCCTGAACTGTTCCCCCTTCTATCTGTCCTTCAGCGTTCTTTGGATTAATGGCTTTACCAATATCTGCAGCAGTATAGACGTGTAATACTTCTACAATACCGGTATCGGTATCGACAGACACATCTATCACCTGGGTAACAAAAGTATACGCTACATATAATTTTTCTCCCTGCCCTGTTTTTTGATCGGGTTTATCGGTGTGAGGGAAAAAGGAGGCTTCTGCCTGTAAGTCTTTCCCTTTTTCTTTTACTTTTTTGGCTAATTCCCAATAACTTAATTTATTATCCGGATTTTCTTTTCTAAAAATATAACCATCTTTAATATCTAAATCAACATGATTGGTGATAAAATAGATACTGGCATAATGATAAATACTACCAAGCAACCCTTCAGCAGCTTCCTTCACTACATTTCCGGTAAAAAATGTTTGCCGGCTGGCGGAAGTTGAACCTGAATTTTTGGTTAAATGTGTATCTCCCTGAATAATTCGAATGGTTTCTAATTTCACCCGCAATACCTCGGCGGCAATCTGAGTAATAACGGTTAATAAACCCTGCCCGACATCAGCAGCAGCAGTCCTGATTAATATCTTGCCACCCTCTTCTATTTCCGCTGAAGCAATAGAGTGATCAGGAAAGCCTTCTCCATATCCAAAGCCAAACATAATAGTTGCTATTCCTCTTCCCTGTTTTTTCATTTTACGCCTCCCGTCCACCCTGCCATTATTGCCGCTTCTTCAATCGTATTTTTTACACCAACGCTATGGGTTAATTTTTGCCCGTTAGGTGTTCTTGAACCAATGCCATAAGCATTTTGCAAACGAAATTTAACCGGGTCAATTCCTAACTTATCTGCCAATATCGCCATCTGAGATTCATAGGCAAAAGCCAGCTGGGCGGTACCAAAACCTCGCATGGCACCGCAATAGGTATTGTTGGTATAAACAGCATAACCAACCCCCTTAACGTGGTTAACATTGTAAGGGCCGGTACAGTGATACATCCCTTTATGAATGACTGCCAATCCGCTGGAGGCATAGGCACCGGTGTCACCAATAACCTCAACCTGACAAGCTTTTAAATAACCTTTCCTGGTAACACCGGTCTTTATACGAATAATAAAGGGGTGTCTTTTGGATTGAGCTATCATTGATTCTTCCCTGCTATAAGTTAATTTCACCGGTCTGCCTGTAGCTATCGCTGCCAAAGCCAGATGGATATGAACCGATATATCTTCCTTTTTTCCAAAAGCACCACCAATAACTGGCTGAATTATTCTAATTTTTTCTTTAGGAAAGCCAATCGATTGAGCAATATCTGCTTGTGTATCGTGCAGCCATTGCGTTGCCGCTCGAAGCTCAACGATATGGTTTGCCTTATCATACCTGCAAACCCCTGCTGAAACCTGAAGGGGCAATTGGTCAATAAAAGTGGTTCTATATTCATTTTCTTCAATTAAATCAGCACTGGAAAAACCTTGTTTTACATCCCCTTTTTCCAAAAAATGTGTCGATAAAACATTCCCATCTTTGTGAATGAGGGGAGCATTTTTTTCCATTGCCCTAAGAGGATTGGAAATTATCTCCAATTTTTCTATATCCGCTTCTATCAGTTTTACTGCTTTGGAAGCCACCTCTCTATCTTCGGCGATAACAATAGCCAGGGCATCCCCCATATAACGCATCTTTTCCCCTATCCCTATGAGAACCGGCTGATCTTTAATGATCAAACCAAAATTTTTTACTTGCGGAATATCGGCAGCAGTGATAATTTTTACAACTCCCGGTAATTTTTTCGCTTTTTCTATATTCAGCTTGCGAAGATAAGCATGAGGATAAACTGCCCGCTTAATTTTAAGATATAGCATATCATCAAAGAAAAAATCATCGGAATATTGCGCTTTACCGGTTACTTTATCCTGAACATCCACTTTATAGATATTTTGACCCACATACCTTTTACTCATTTTTCTCGACCTTTCTGCTATCTAAAACTGATAATTTTTCTCCGGCTAATTTAATAGCATCAAATATTTTTTGGTAACCGGTACAACGGCAAATATTGCCTGAAATACCCTGCTTTATCTCTTTTTCACCGGGATGAAGATTTTTCTCTAATATTTTTTTAGCAGCCAATATCATTCCCGGGGTACAGAATCCACATTGAATCGCTCCGGTCTCAATAAAAGCTTCTTGTATGGGATGCAACTTTTTCCCATGGCATATTCCTTCAATGGTAGTAATGATAGCGCCATCTGCCTGAGGAGCTAACACCAAGCAGGAAGCTACTAATACACCATTCATGATGACCGTGCAAGCTCCGCACTCACCTTTTCCGCATCCTTCCTTGGTCCCGGTTAGATGCAGGTCATCTCTTATTAAATCCAGCAAACGGGTTGAGGTAGTGGTTTCTACTTTTCTTTTTTTACCATTTATAGTTAGTTCTACTTTTAACTTACTCATTTAGGCATCCTCCACAAGCTGAATCTATCTCTTCCAAGGCGTTAATCGTTATCTCTTTAGCCACATCTTTACGATATTCTCTGGTTCCCCTGATATCATCAATGGGAGAAATTTTGTCTTCCACCAATTCCCCCAATTGATTGAAATCTAATTGTTTGTACTTTTTACCTATCATTTTTCCTTTAATTTCTTTGATTTCTATAGGAGTCGGTGCTACGGAACCAAGACATACGCTTACATCTTTTACTATTTCATCGTCCTCATCCATTCTCACTATCAAAGCCAGGGTAATCGTGGCAATGATTAGCGCTTTCCTTTTCCCGATTTTAATCCAACTTCCGTAAGTATGTTTTTCCGGTAGCGGAAGAATGATTTCACTTAATAATTGATCGGTTCTTATCATTGTTTTTTTTGGTCCGAGAAAAAATGCTTCAGCGGGAACAATGGTTTCTTCTTTGCTGGAAATCAATTTAATTTGTGCCTTATAGGCCATTAAAGATGGCAGAAGGTCACCTGCCGGGGAGGCATTGACAATATTCCCTCCTATAGTCCCCCGATTCTTTATCTGAGGAGAACCGATATCGGCAGCTGCTTGACTTAAAATTGGAAAATACTTTTTGATATCTTCGGATATTTCTAATTGGGTGTGGGTTATCATCGCTCCGATTTCCATTTGGTTTTTATTGATTCTAATATTTTTTAAATCTTTAATATTTTTTAAATCTAACCAATGGTTTATCTCGTAAAGTCGATCATAATATTGAACTAACAAGTCAGTTCCTCCGGCAATTATTTTTATTTCTCTCTCATACCGGGATAAAATTTCCAGTGCCTCCTCTATTTTCTGCGGAGCAAAATACTGACAGGGGACGGTTCTTTGGTGCATAAATCCTCCACCTCCTAAGTTTCAATTAAATAATTGTAATCTTTTAATACCGTGGTTATTATCATGATAATTTTTTTAAAGTCTTTAATATCAACATTATCCTTTGAATACTGTGAACCTACAGGAATTAATTCGCCATCTCTGGATAATTTCAATTTCCATTGATTATCATTTAATCTCAAATTGATTAACGGATTATCCAGAGAGCCTTCTACCATAAATCCGTGATTAGTACTATTTTTGAAATCTTCGTTGGTTGAAAAAATCGTTAATTTGTCTTTGTATGGTTTACCATCATAGGGACAAAATGTAGCGCAGTTTCCGCATTCGTTACATAATGCATCAAGATGGAGAATCTGCCAATTATCCTGAAAGCCCTCTTTCTTATCAATCTCAATCGTAATATTTGCCCGGTTTGGACAAACATCCACACATTTATTACAGATAACATTGCACTCCAGACACCGCCCTGCTTCATTTTCAACTATTGCTCTATCATCTTCGGATATTTTTGGAGGTATAAGTCGGTTTTTTTTATTATAAATCTCCGGAATCTGTTGTTTCCTATCAAAATCTGGTTTAAAATCCTTCTCCTTACCCTTCCAGCTCGGTATCTCCTTTTTGATAATAGTGTCTGCCACTTTTCGGGCATCGGCAATGGATTCAACCACTGTTGAAGAACCACGAAGGGCGTCACCACCTATAAAAACATTTTTAAGGTTAGTTTCAAAGGTTTCCGGATTTGCATGCGGTCGGTTGTTTTTTTCAATCTTTAACCCGCATGCTGATAAAAATTTGGAATCAGTATACTCACCGATAGCACTGATCACCGAATCTACGGCTACCTCTTTGGTCTCCTCAGTGGGGACAGGACGCCTGCGACCACTGGAGTCAGGTTCACCTAAAACCATTCGACGGCATTTTAGAATACCGTTTTTGGAAAATGATTCCGGCAATAAGAGAGGCTTAAAAATAACTCCCTCTTGAAGAGCCAGATCATATTCTTCTCTATCTGCCGGCATCTCATCTTCAGTACGACGGTAAATGATATAAACCTTCTCGACACCTCCCACTCTCAGAGCTGCCCGTGCGCTATCTACTGCGGTGTTTCCGCCTCCTATTACCGCAACATGACAACCAATTTTAAGAGACCTCGATTCTTTGTTGAAAGCTCTTAAAAAATCCAGGGAGTTATAAAGGTTATTATTATCTCCGGTTAACTGTAATTCTCTCGAAATTTCCGCACCGATTCCGATAAAAATATATTTATATCCTTGTCTATTTAAATCACTAATAGAAAATTTTTCTGATATTCCAAATTTGAAATCCACCCCCAATGCTTTGATAACAGAAATATCTTTTTGGATAGCAGATTCAGGAATTCTAAAATTAGGCAGTAAGTGAGTTATTACACCACCGGGAGAATCTTGTTTCTCAAATACAGTCACCTTAAATCCGGCTTTAGACAAAAAGTAAGCTACAGATAATCCTGCCGGTCCAGCTCCGATAACAGCAACCTTTGCATTCAAGCACTCAGCAGTACTAGGGTCTTTTGCCAAGTATTCACCTTTCTCGTACTCAGCGACAATCCTCTTAACCTCACGGATGCCGACTGCACCCTCGTAGTCAAGGCGGGTGCAGTTGTACATACACTGGTGATCGCAAATGTGCCCGGTAATATTAGGAAGAGGATTTTTTAAATAGATAAGTTCCAGAGCCCTATCATATTGTCCACTACCTGCCAGCCGAATGTATTCAGGAATATCTTGGTGGATGGGGCATGAGACAATACAAGGAGCGATATAGCAATCAGTCAAAGGTAATTTCTGGTTAATAAAAACTCTTCTCGTACCTCTCCAATCTTTCCGGTAATAATTTTCCTGGAGAGCCTTTTGGGTTAACCGGTCGAGTTTTTTTACATCAATGACCTTGGGCTGTGGCTTTTCGTCAACTATTGGTTCTAATTTTCGGGCTATTTCTGCCATTCTCATATAACCGCCCGGCTTTAAAAGTTCTGTAGCTACGGTAATTGGTTTAATGCCTGTTTCAAAAATCTGAAGGATATTTAGCTGGGATGCTCCTCCTGAGTAAGATATAGGAAGAGCTCCTTCAAACTCATGTGACAAGCGGGAAGCTAAAGTAATGGTAATGGGGAAGAGGATGCGTCCTGATAAATACATTTCCTCTCCAGGAAGAATACCCAGAGTATTTACTGTTCCCAGTGTATTGGAGAGTTTAACCCCAAAACTTAAGCCGCGATCAATGGCTACTTTAGAAAGCCGTTTAAGCATCCTTATCGCATCATCCCACTGCAAGTCATTGGTAAAGGTAGATTTTTTAATATTTATATAATTAAATCCAAGCTCATCCAATATTTTTCTAACTAATTTATAGCCAAGGAGAGTCGGGTTTAATTTTACAAAAGTATGAAGTCTTTTTTCTTCCATAAGATATCTACAGATAGATTCTATCTCTTTGGGAGGACATCCGTGCATGGTAGAGAGAGTCACCGACCGGGTGATATAAGGTGATACTTTACTGGAAATATTTTCCAGGTTTTTAACCTTTCCTTTAATGTGCAGAACTTCTGAAAAGTTCGTATCCCGAATAAAAGTACTTAATTCCTCTAAATGACGCTTGAATAGAGAGTGTCCAGAGGCATCAATTAAGCTATTAATAAAGGAGTCCATGCCGGGAGTTTTAATCCCCTCCAGATCATAGCCAAGGCTCATATTAAAAATAAAAGATTGTTTTGCATTAACCTGCATTTCAAAAACTGCTTCAATAAAGTGAAGCAGTATCCAGGCTTTAACATACTCGTCATAGGCCTGCTCCAGGGAAAGTTCGGTGGACCATTCGGTATTATATCCCTCGTCTCGTGCATCAATACAGGGCTTCTTAAATTTCAGACTATCAAGCTTTTGTACAGTTTTAAGCTCGAAAAAGCGTCCCCCAACTAAATAGGCAGCGATAATATTTTGGGTTAACTGGGTATGAGGGCCTGCTGCTGGTCCTACAGGGGTAGTACAACTTTCATCAAATATCTGAATACTTTTTCCATTTTCTTTAATAAAAAATTGAGATTCAGGTATCCCAAAAATTGTCCACTGCGACCGATATTCTTCAGTTATCCAGTGAAGCAACTGCCTAAAAGGAATTGGCCGCATAATATCTCCCATACTTTTCCTCCTTTAAATAAATAAAATAAATCAGGACAGAAGACGGCTCTATTTGGCTATCTTATAAAATTAAAATCAAAAAAATTGAACCATCTCTATTTACTATTTATTTTTATTTTACCATTTAAAAAATTCTCTTACCAACTCACTATAATCTCCTTTGCAAATCAGATGATGATTACCCAGAGAATTTTGTAAAAAATATTTTACATCTTCATTCATTCTAAATCTTATTTGAGTCCTGCACAAATTCTCGCTATTCAAATTTTCAATAATTTCTCCCCCAGATACGAAATATTCTTTACCATCTCGGGATAGTTTAAAAATAGTGGCTTCTCCTTCCCTAATATTCCCCTTTATCCCCACGCCTAAACCTGATTCGAAGTGAGTTTTTAAATAAAATTCATCAGTCATATTTAATGGTAAAGTACAATGGGCAAGAACTATTTCGTTCTTATTGAGATCTATAATGGAGGGGTTAGCCATAAAAACAGGCCCATCAGTCAGAA
Organism: uncultured Atribacterota bacterium; assembly: GCA_964441685.1. GTDB lineage: Bacteria > Atribacterota > Phoenicimicrobiia > Phoenicimicrobiales > Phoenicimicrobiaceae > Sediminicultor. The sequence goes on from CAYTVM010000038.1 coordinate 9,420, forward strand.
GGTGTAATATAGCCATTGATATAAGTGCGGGGATATCACCCTCACATCCGGCAACAATTCCCTCATCATTTAATAATGATATGCCAAGACATCCTGTATTTTTATAAATT
>CAYTVM010000039.1:0-1242 GCA_964441685.1 uncultured Atribacterota bacterium
CTGCTTCAAATTAAAATCGCGGCGTATTGCACCTCACTTAAATACATCAATAGTGGATATACCCCATTATATATGAGCGTCTACATAACTTGAATTAAAATTTTCACATTACCTTATTTTACTGATTCATATAGAAGCTATCCCAATGGATTTTGCAATCCCGGTATTAATGTTTTTATCTTATGAAAATCAATTTTTATTGACCGTATATCAAGGAATTTTTGTTCCCAATTAGTTATAATTCTGTACACAGTGTTGTATTCTACTTCCTTTATGACACTCGAAGTACTGGGATTAGTTTCATGCAAAATATTCACCAATATTGACGTTCTTGCCATATCTGATACATCAATGTATTCTTGATTTGTCATAACATGCTCCTTATTCTCATTTCGACCCCAGAAAACCACATATTATTTACATTTTTGGGAATCCCGGCGGCCCTCCAGGAAATCCTTCCTGGGTAATTATACTCCTACAGTATTTGCAAAGCCCGTCGTGATTATAAAAGTCATATTCCGATATTTTTCTATCACAATTCTGGCAGATGAAATAATCTTCATCCGAATCATCGTTATTATATATACCCGTTCATCCTCTTATTTTCTTTTTTATCCATTGATATACTCATTACAAATATCAAAAGCTTCCTCGGCGGTGCTTAAAACTCTATATTCTCTCTGGGTGCCATTGCGATAGATCCGGTAATAGTATTTATTGCTTCTTTTTATTACTCCCCGGTATTTTGGCATAGTTTTATTTAACCCCCTTGCTAACAAGAACCGACAACCAGCTTGTCAGGTCCGCCCTATTGAGTTGCTAGGCGTCCAGTTGCAATTTTCGTTTTTTTTCTTGGATAAGATCCTTGAGCCTCGCATTGAACTCTTCCCTGTCAGAAGAATAGTGTGCTCGCCTGTGGCAATTAGGGCAGATTCCAGCAACCCATTCAGGATGATCCGGTCCACCATCAGAAAGCCTACGAATATGGTGTGGTTCGAGGTAAAGACAATCGTCCTCTGTCAAAAAGGATACAGGTTGACCGCATGTTTCACAACTACCGGCAGCTCTTCTTCTAAGCACATATGCTCTAATGGCGGAGCTACGAAAGTGAGCAACCTGTTTGCTCTCGCGTGGTGGCCTTGGGCTGCTAGTTCCATAAATCGCCCTTTGCTGTAATTCATTTAATGACATTTGTATTAAATTGTCTTGATGATTTTCTACTATACACATCAATGAAAGAAG
>CAYTVM010000039.1:1252-9496 GCA_964441685.1 uncultured Atribacterota bacterium
TTATTGCGGTGATAACAGATCCATCTGAGGTGAACAAAATACTTGAATGCCTGAAAAGAAACAATGCCCCACCGTTCGATAAGGGTGCATTGAAAGCCTCCTGATTTTCATTTCCTTACACATCAATGAAAGAAGAATTACCCGGGGGTGAGGAGTGCCTATCCCTATTTCCAGAAATACACTGAAAACTATGAGAAATCTCTATTCTTGACAAAATATCCTGGCCCGGGTAACGTGTTTACAAGAAGGCTGACGTTTTCCATCGGTAAGAGCAGTCGGAAATAAATAAGGGGCAAATCGGGGCCTTGTCGCGGCCAGCTTATCTAAAATCGACGAATCCTGACTTATAAAAATTACTATCACTCAATAAATATCATTTTGAAGTAAACTGGTAGAGAAGATGGGAAATGTAATTTGTGAAGTTGGATTTAAACCACAGTTTAGCGCTTTTATGTCGCAATACAGATTTTTCTGTTAATCGTGATTTATAACTCTTCCACCATCCCATAGAGCCTTTTTCTTTTTATATCCCTCAGGCTTTCTGGCTCCTTTAAAAGAAGTTACCTCCAGAAACTCTTTCAGAGCGATATACTTTTCAACCGCAGGTTCTGTATTAATTTTTTTAGACGGGCAGCTATCATCATGCCACACTCGCCACAACACAGAAGCCCGATAAATGCCTTGGGGATTATCTCTTTTTTCTGGAGTTTGCCTTTTTGCTATAAAACATCTTGCAACTTATAAAAAATTTCCTTCCCCTATCCCCTACATTTTTTAACCTTTTCTGGAGACCTGTTTTCACGGACGAGGCGGGGCACTAAAAAAAACACATATTTCTTGACAAACAAATTTAATTTATTCATAGTATAGGGGTAGGACTATGGGTATATGGAATAATTTATGAAAATAACAGAAGCTATTAAAAAACGGCGAAAGGAAAACATAGATCATTTAAACCGCATTCAAGGGCAAATTGAAACCTTGAAAAAATATCTATCAGACAATAAAAAGCATTGTATTGATATTACACTACTAACAACTTCTATTGCCAAATCTTTTGATTCTCTGCGGGCAAGAACATTGGAAGGTTTTATCGTAAATGAACTTTTGGAAGATAAAAAAATATCACCGGAAAAATTAAAAAAATTAAACCGCATTATCGAACTTTATAAAAAATAATATGCTTAAATTACAATCGATTTCTAAAATATACGGCAGCCAGCAAGTGTTAAAAAACATTAATTTTCATATTGCTCCAAAGGAGTTCATTAGCATTGTCGGTAAATCCGGAGTTGGCAAAACGACTCTGCTTTCTATTTTAGCGGGTCTAATCAGGCCTGATGAAGGAAAAATAATATTCCGGGACAAGGATATTACCAATTTTGATGAAGAACAATTGGCCCACTTCCGTCTTTTGAATATAGGCATTGTTTTTCAAGATTTCAAAATCATCCCTTCATTATCAGTTTTTGATAATGTCTTTTTAGCGCTTTATCCCCGCCATGATCTCGACAAAAAGGAGAAAAAAGAAAGGGTGAAAAACATCGTCGCCCATGTTGGTTTAGAGCATAAATTATTAGAAACAGTTGACAATTTAAGCGGTGGCGAAAAGCAAAGAGTGGCTATTGCCAGGAGTTTGGTTGGACGTCCTCATCTGGTACTGGCTGATGAGCCGACCGGTAATTTGGATGAAACAACATCCGAACATATTATGGAGCTTTTTCAGAAACTTCATCAAGAATTCGCTACGACCTTTGCCATTATTACGCACGAGAAAGATATTGCCAAAAAGGCGCAAAAAATTTATCGACTAACTAATCAAAAAATACAAACACTGGGATGAGGAATATCATGAATAAAAAAACTTATATTTCCATAGCTGCTATCATTGTTTTGTTAATTGCAGGTATCTTATTTTGGCAGTCTTGCAGGCAAAATACCGGCCATTCCACAACTGAAATGAATAATTCTGCTATACTCAGTTCGTCCGGCCGTGATGCTGAGCAAAAAGTTCAAAATAATTTGGTAGAGATTTTTTATCTGCCTCATCCTCCAGCAGAAGCGATTGTCAAAAAGGTAGAGGATATTCTGAAAAAATATCCAGAATATAAAATTAAAAAATATAATTTTTACGACGCAAACAATAAGGTAAAAATTGAAAGTTATAAATTACTCGACCATATCCCCGTGGCCATTTTTATAAACGGAACCGATTCTTTCACAATTGACGGTCAGAAAATAACCTTGAAGAATTTTCCAAAAGGTGATGCGTTTGTACCGACCTTGGAAGGTTCATGGAGTTACGAGGATTTAGAAAAAATACTTGCTAACTCCGATCAAAATAGAAATGATTGAAAAAATTATATTTAAAACCCTTATTTTTTATTGGCAAAAAACGGCTTTAGCGGGTGCTCTTATTTCTTTTTTGTTGTTTATTGCCTTTGCCTCGTGGCTATTCACAAACCGTATTCAAAAGTTAGCCGATCAGCCTCTTAATTCCTTGGAAACAGAAATTATTTTGCAGCAAGATAAGGTCAACAAGAATGCCAGCGAGATAAAAACAAGCGGAGTAATTGAACCTTTTAATTTACAGTCATTTTCCAAAAAAGAGGTAGAAAATAAATTGTCTCACATCAGGGAAGTTAATAATTTCTCAACCTCGCTGGTTCTATGGCAATTTGATATCCAGAACAATAAAACGATAGTCGGTTTGGATGTAAATGAGCCAAGAATTGGTTTACGAAAAATAGAGACATGGCTGATGCCGAACAGTAAATTTTTTAGCGATAATAACAGCAAAGAAATTATTTTAGAGCGCCATTTTGCCAAATTATTTGGCTATAAATTAGATGAATCTTATTCAATCGTAGATAAATACTATACTATCGTCGGAATTGTGGATTTCAATGAACAGAGCAACCTTTCCAACGCGCAGATTTTTATGCCATACGGTACTGCCCTAAAACTTTTAGGGACAAAAAAAGCGATTATTAATCAAGTTTATATCTCTTTGGCAAACGCATCTTTATTGCCGAAGGTTCAAAAAGAAATTGGCGGTGTCAATCCTGAATTTTCTCTTGTTACTAAAGACCGCTTGCTGAAAAATTTATCCAGTTTCAATAAATTAATTTACCAATTCGGAAATTATTTTGCTGTCGGAATCGGTATACTGTCATTTCTTCTTATATTCTGGATTTTAAAAATCAATCGTCTGGAATTTAGGCGAGAAACTAAAATTTTAAAAACAATCGGCTGGCCGAAACAAAAAATACGTCGATGGGTGTTCATAGAATCAGGTTATATTGTTATAGTTTCTTTATTTTCAAGTTTATTATTTTTAGCAATATTCTATTGGGGTGTTATTCCTAAAATAATAATAGGCGGTTTATTAAACCAAAATTTTAAATTATGATTTTTAACTACTTTATCTCCTTTTATAAAGCAAATAGAATAAAAATTGCTATTCTTATCCTAAGTGTCGCCACTTATTTTGCTTTGACGGCGGTTATGGCAACTTTAAATAATAGCTTGCCTGAAATTGCTTCTTTGCCGTTTAAAAAAATTGGTGTAGCGATGGTAGTGCAGAAAACAGGACAAATTCCTTCTCATATGACAGGGGTGATTTTCCCCCATTCTAATGGCCCAATTTATGAAAATGAACTTTCTGAATTATCTAAACTTGATTTTGTTCAAAATTTGGATTATGGACTTTATTTTTGGTATTTTGGCGATAGCTATTTTAAAACCTCTTTGGGAGTAAAAGCTAATGGTTCCAATTTTTCGGATTTATTAAGACAAAATATAGAAAAAGGTAGATTTGATTTAACAAATAAACAAGCATTGATTACTGCTGATTTTGCTCAAAAAAATAATTTAGAACATGACGACAAAATAAATTTTGGAAACAATATATTTACCATAACCGGGGTTCTAAAATCAAACTTAAGCGGCAACATAATTCCGGCTGATATTTATATCAATCTGATCGAAGCGCAAAATATCGCGGCAGGTTCAGCAGAAATGCAGAGAGTTTATAAATTTAAAAATAAAGATTTTGTCAATGTAGTAACCTTAGGAATAAATCCTAAGTGGCAGGGAAATAAAGAAAAGGTAATTGAAAATATTAATAAAAATTATATTGTGTTTAGTGAAAAAACTTTCAGTAAAGAAATATTGCAGGAAATCAAACTTATATCTTCCTTTGGAAAAATTATGTTTATTGTTTTAGGAGTAATCCTGCTGATCATTTTTAGCTTGTTAGTTGTTTATAATTTTAAAACTCGAGAAAAAGAAATTGCAGTTCTTAGAATGATAGGTTGGAGCCTCAAAAATTTGAAAAGGCAATTTATCTTTGAAAGTGCTATATTGCTTGGAGTTGCTTTAGCGATTGGCAATTTTTTGGCACTTGGCTCTCTGGTTTTATTGAGTCATCAGAAAGTTTCAATGGAATTGCCGTGGGAAATATCCGCTAAACCGCATTTTTTGCCGCAAGAAAACGCTATCAACAGAACTATTACGGCTACTCTGCCTATTCATTTTAATGCATGGTTGTTTATCTGGTTATCTTTAGTTTTTTTATTGATTTTTATCATAGTCAATTACATTTCATTTCAGAGGATAAAAAACGTAAAACCGGCAAGGTATTTGAAGTAGGACATCGATGAAATCTTTAAAAATATCCCCATCCGTGCTACCGACCGGTTGTAAATGCTGGATACTGTATATAAAATCTCCCTTAGAAGTTAACAGTTAAACGAAATGCAGCCAGGTCACGTTCAATGTATTGCACCCACCCCATACGTCCTTGTATGGAGAGTGAAGCTCCATTTTTACATTATTAATGTTTTAATTTTATTAATAAGCTCCGATTATGTCCATAGCAGTTCGCGATTTGTTTTTTCCACACTCAATTTATAAAATTCTCTTTCTTTATCCGTGGCTTTTTGTTCACTTTGAACAACAAGTTTCTTAACCTGGCTAAAATCAGATTTGTCTATAGAATCTTTTAACTGTACAAATAGAGTATTCAGATCTTCAGTCTCTTTTTCATGGTGCATTAACAAAAACCGGGGGCTGTGTCCCTGAGTATATACAGCATAGATCCCTTCATGCATCTCTCGCTTCCTGAATGGCGATGAGGTCGTATCTCATTAAAACGTCAGCAATTTCAGCGAGTTCAGTGTCATCACGACTGTGGTTGGACAGGATCCTGACGTTCCAGGTGGCGAGCTTTATTGAGCTGGGTTGTATTGTGTCGGAGCTTGAGGGGTTTTTTGCGCTTGATGAACAGTTGAATATACTTAGCAGTATTGATATTATTAAAAAATAGCTTAATACTGCAAATTTTTTATTCTTCATGGCGATAAAGATCACATGCTTCTATGGAATGTAGCGGAATAGCGGCCAGGTGCAATGATTTGTTAACCATTTCCTTTCGTTTTCTTGAGAAATGTTTGAATTGTCTCGATTGCTTTATTGATTTGTATATCTCTTGGTGTTGAAGGAGACAGTCGAATAGGAGCGCTAGTTCCGCCCTTGTCGGACTTTATCCTGAGCATTTCCTCTGTTTCTAAATCGATAATGGGAAAAGAACCTGGCTTTTGTATCCAGAGTAAACTCTCTCCATATTTAATCCAATAATCGAGTGAAATTCCAAACCAATATTCAATGCTCGCATACTGAAAATAGAAACCGTAATAATACCCGCCTCCCTTCTGATTGCCACATTCTACCTGATCAATCCCCGCTATTCTAGTAGTTAATGATTCAAAAATTAAAATGGATTCTCTAATTGAGTGCCTTGTTTCATGACTTTGTAGAAGACGAACCTCATTCTCAGTTAATTGGCGAGGTATCTCACCTATGTATATTGAGATTACATCAGCAAAGTCCAGTAAGCGTATTGCCTCAGGCCCTTCTAATATAGAAGCGGCCTTTTTCGCAGCGTTGCCAACTTCTTCCCACGAGATACTTCTAATTGGCAAATCATTAATACCTATTGCGGACACTCTATTTTTCGCTTCATCCTCATATGACTTTCTTGTAGTTTCTGGGGCTATTAGTATCATTTCTGCTATGCGGCCATAATTCTTCTTAATCGAATCAAGGAATTGAGCATATGCTTCGGGTTGTTCCATTCCAAGAGGAGCGTCTAGCTTAGATTCAATAAGGATCATAGTTTCATTTTTCTCCAATATGATGTCTGGCCGTCCCCCAGGTATATTCACCTAAAATCCAACTTTAATATGTTCTTTATCCTTCTTCAGGTCGACATTACATAATAAAAGGGACTTATCTGAAAAAGTACGGATCTTCAATAATTCTGATAGTGCAAGTGTAAATCCTCTCTTTTGTCTGATAGTATGGCACGCATTGGATTCGAACTGCTACTGTCAATGATCATATGCTCCTCCTAAAAATAGCTAACGACCAGGATAGGCTGCCGTTGCATCAGTCCGAAAGCCGGGTTGGTGCGAATTTTTACCATGCTTTACACTATATTTTACTTCCATCAAAAACCGTGACAACAGCAACGGTCAGCTCAATCCGGAGGTTAGGCATAATCATACTCTGTTATTGTTCAATCTGCACTTTTGCTCTTAAACAGGTTAACAATACTATTTCCTGAAGCTTATTGTTGCCAATGCATAGTTATCTTCCGAAAATTCCTTCGAGAAAGCATAAAGCTCAATAGACATCTTTATTCTTTGTCTATGTCGTTTACCGCCTATATCATAATAGACAAATTCTATCTCGTAGATTTCCTCTTTCAATTCAATTCTTTGTGGTAAATCTTGTTTTACTAATTCAAGATAAGGAATGAAAGTAAGATAGTTGTAGAGTGCTTGAGGCATTCTGATGCTTTCTTTGTTATTGGCGGCTAGAAAGGAAAGTTCTACTTCTGATTCTTCTGTTGGTTTAATTATGAAGCCATACCCCGTATTAGATTCTTCCTTAAACAAGTACTCAAAATGCCCTTCTCCATTTACCTTTAGTAGCTTTGTTTGAGAACCAAGCCGCTTGAACTTTTCGATAATTTTACTCCTATTATAGAGCCAGATTATCCTTATTGTATTCGCTGCACCCAGACCGATATTGTGCATTTCTAGATTAAAGAAAGGTAAAGAATGTTGACTATTTTGCCTTTTCCAATCTGGTTTTAGTACACAAGGTGTTCCATTTAGATTTTTTTGCATCCATACGGTCACGTTTGACAAAAAGAGTTGTGGCTCATACGCCTTTTGTCGTTGCAGTCGAATCGCTCTTAGTGTAAATATGGCGACTATGACACCAGCCAGCGCCGCCAAAGGTGCTATATCAATAGAGAAATCAAGTATCGTATCTATCCAATATCTAACCATGGTGCATTGTTCTTTCCACGATATAAGTTGGAAAAGCAATATCTGATTATGCCCAACGCCGTTTTCACCTGCATCCTTGCAGGAATGACAGCGCCGAGAAGGCGTCGGTGTAAAACAATGTTAGACCGCTTCTTTATCTATTAGATGGAACATCACTTTCATGATATATCGAGCATCCTCTTCGAGTATGCTGTAAGGTTGTTCCTTCCGTTCAACCGATCGATGTACGATCCCACCTTCGATCAGTGGCCTACGAAAGTGTAAGACATTATTTCTCATTTTTCTTGCATGCTGAATGCTATCAAGTTCTTCTTGATTGAGCCAGTTTAGGCTTACCGCTTCACGAAGAAGCTCAGAAATATTTGCCCTTTCTAAATGGGAACGACCGGTACCGAATAACAAGGCTGCTAACGTGTGTTCAATATACGCCATTCCAAGAATAATAGATGATAAAAACTGACCATAGACGAAACAGTACCACGCTTCCTCATATAAATTTTTCGCTATCCAACCGCACATCGGTGATATCGAACTTCAGAATATGAGACCTCTTCATATTCAGCAACTTCAAAATAAACTCTTAAAACTCAAATCACATTATTATGTATTCAATATAATGCGATTATTAAGACAGGTACTAAATATTGCAGTTAAATGGGATATGATTCCCTATAACCCATTATTGAAAATTGATCTCCCAAAAGTCCCGAAAAAAACTTAAACAATCCTTGCTCCTGAACAACTAATTCAATTATTGCATAGCGTTAGTAAAAGGGACAAAGCAATTATTGCACTTGCAGCCCTCGCAGGTCTACGGAAAGGGGAAGTATTTGGTTTACAATGGGATGATATTGATTTAAAGCAGAAAGAAATCAATCTTCAA
>CAYTVM010000040.1:0-9333 GCA_964441685.1 uncultured Atribacterota bacterium
ATTATTAATGGATTTTTTAGGAATGACTCATCTTTATTTTGTTTTACCTATGGGGCAAATTAGAATTTGGCACGAGTGGTCCAGTATCCTGTTGAGCTCATTAGTCTGGTTTCATTTGATTTTACATTGGAAATGGATTATGAATACTATCCGTAAAATATTTAAGAAATCAAATTCCATCTAAAACTCAATTAGGTCTTACCGGCGAAATTCGGACTGAGGAAGCAGGTTCTTTTAAATCTGACTCTAATCAAGTCGTATCTACTGTACAACAGGATATTTTTAAGATTGATTAATATAAGAAAGATTTTTTATAAAAGGAGGAAAAAATGAAAAATTATAATTTATTTTTTTCAGAAATAAAAATAACTATTTTACTTGTGATTGTTTTAACTCTGTTAACTACTTTGAATAGTTTTGCCGAACAAGAAAACTTACCTACAGTTGAATTGGAACCTGTTGAAATAAGAGAATATGAAGGGGAGAAACTTTCTTCACTCAACGATTTTAATGAAAATGCCATTAGTGGATCCCAGAGAGTAAATATCGATGAATATATATTAGAAATAACAGGGTTAGTTCAAGAAACAAAAAAATTTTCTTATAATGAAATAATTGACAATTTTGATCACTATAAGAAAGTTGCTACATTGGATTGTGTAGAGGGTTGGATTGTAAAAATACTATGGGAAGGAATTTTAGTAAAAGATTTAATAGGAACAGATAATATTTTGCCAGAAGCCAAGATTATCATCTTTCATGCTTATGATGGTTATACCACTTCATTTCCCATCAATTACATTTTTGATAATAAAATCTTGTTGGCTTATAAGGCCAATGAAATTCTATTGCCTCCGAATAGGGGATTTCCCTTTACCTTGGTTGCAGAAAGCAAGTGGGGTTATAAATGGATTAAGTGGGTAAGTAAAATTGAAATTTCTGATGATGAAACATATCGCGGTTTTTGGGAAAGCAGAGGTTATGCCAATGAAGGAGATATTGATAAAAGTTATTTTGAAAAATAGTGACTAAATTTTTAAATAAAAAGAAGAATTTTTATGCTGGGCATATCAACTATATTTTTGTGAAAATATAGTTAGTTTTAATAAAAATGTAACAGGGGAAGGTTCTTTGTTACATTACACAAAATAGGTGTATAATTAAAAAAACTGAGTACAAGGAAATTATTGTACTTTAACAAAGAAGAAAATTAGGTAAAATAAGGACCTATCATATGATGCTCCGTTGACATAAATGAAAATTGTTTTGTATATAATTAATAATTGTGGTAAAATATATATTTGTGCGCATGTTACCATTTAGGAAAAAGGAAATGAATATGATAAAAAAGGTTAATTTAAGAAATATTGCTATTATTGCCCATGTAGACCATGGGAAGACTACTCTGGTCGATGCAATGTTGAGACAAAGTGGTACTTTTCGAAAGAATCAAGAAGTAAGAGAGAGGGTAATGGATTCTAACGATTTAGAGAGGGAAAGAGGGATTACTATTTTCTCCAAGAATGCATCTGTTTATTGGCGGAAAACAAAGATTAATATTGTTGATACTCCGGGACATGCAGATTTTGGTGGAGAAGTTGAAAGAATACTTCGAATGGTTAATGGGGTTCTCTTGATTGTAGATGCCTTTGAAGGGCCTATGCCCCAAACCAGATTTGTTTTGCGTAAAGCAATGGAATTGAATCTTATTCCTATCGTAGTTATTAATAAAATAGATCGGCCCAATGCTCGACCTGCCGAAGTATTGAATGAAATCTATGATCTATTTATTGAACTGGGGGCAAAGGATGACCAGATCGATTTTCCGGTTATTTACACTTCCGCACGTACAGGTGTTTCCGGATTTTCTGCGGAGGACTTAGAGGACAATCTTGAACCTCTTTTTTCAACCATTTTGGAGCGTATACCTGCTCCTTTAGTAGAAGAATATAATGCTCCCCTGCAATTACTGGTGACCAATCTTATTAATGATGATTATGTAGGAAAAATAGTGGTTGGGCTTATTAGTCGTGGAAAAATTGAAGAAGGGGAAACCGTATCTTTAATCAAGCGGGACAAGAGCCAGGTATTATGTAAAGTTGTAAAGCTTTATCTTTTTGAAGGTTTAAAAAGAAAAGAGGTAAAAAAAGCAGAATCAGGAGAAATCGTGGCAATAGCCGGAATCAGTGATGCGAATATTGGAGAGACTATTGCCTGTAAAGAAAAACCGGAGGCTTTATTAAAAATCAAAATTGACGAACCAACTTTGACTATGGATTTTATTGTAAATAATAGTCCATTTGCCGGAAAAGAGGGTAAATTTATTACCTCTCGACATTTAAGAGAGAGGTTGTTTAAAGAAATAGAAACCAACGTAAGCATGAAGGTGGAAGAAGCCGAATCGACAGACACTTTCCATGTTTCAGGGAGGGGAGAGCTTCATCTTTCGATTTTAATTGAAAACATGCGTCGCGAAGGTTATGAATTTCAGGTTTCCAAACCCAAAGTTATTTTTCGGCATATTAATGGAGAAAAGTGCGAGCCGATAGAATTGATGACCTGTGATATTCCTAAAGATACCATGGGTGTAGTTATGGAAATTTGCGGGAAAAGAAAGGCAAAATTAATTAACATGATTGATTTTTCTGATGATCAACTTCGGCTTGAATTTGAAATTCCGGCAAGAGGGTTAATTGGTTTCAGAGATGAATTTCTTACCAAGACAAAAGGTAAGGGCATTATGCATCACCTTTTTCTTAATTATCAATCGGATAAGGGTTTTATTCCTCATCGGTCCCGAGGAGTCTTAATTGTATTTGAGAGTGGCGTAACCAGTACATATGGTTTATATAATGCTCAAGCAAGAGGTACATTATTCGTCAATTCGGCAACAGAAATCTACCAGGGGATGATTATTGGAGAAAATAGAAGAACGGGAGATATGGAAGTGAATGTCGCCAAGAAAAAACATGTTACAAATATGCGTGCAAGCGGTTCAGATGAAGCGCTTCGTTTAGAGAATCCTCGCCAGTTTTCCTTAGAGCAAGCATTGGATTATATTCAGGAAGATGAATTATTAGAGATTACGCCTTCTAACATACGTCTTAGGAAAAAATTATTGGATTCTAACTCTCGTTATCTACAGAAAAAAAGTTTAAAAAATGCAATAGTATGACAGGAGACAGTTCTTTGACACATGTCCCCGGTTATAAGTTAATTTAAGGAGAAATATGATGCAAGATAAAATTAAGTTTGAGCATCTCGGCCTTTCTCAAAGGGTCTTAGATGCTATTTATAAGAAAGGCTTTGAAGAACCATCTCGTATTCAGGCCTTAACCATCCCCGTCATGTTGCGAAACGATACCAATATAATGGCGCAGGCTCAGACAGGTACTGGCAAAACAGCTGCATTCGGACTGCCTTTAATAGAAATGATAAATCCCCAGGAGAAAAGTGTACAGGCTCTTATCATTACTCCCACAAGAGAACTTGCCATACAGGTTTCCGAGGAGATTGGTTCATTTAAGGGTGATTCCGGTATCCAGGTCATTCCTATCTACGGAGGGCAATCAATCGATCAGCAGCTGAGACGCCTTAAGAAAGGAGTGCATATTGTTGTAGGGACACCCGGAAGAGTTATTGACCATATCAAAAGAAAGACACTCAATCTCAAGGATATCGAATATCTGATCCTTGATGAGGCGGATGAAATGCTTAATATGGGATTCATTGAGGATATGGAAGAGATAATGAAGCATACCAATCCCTACAAAAGGACCTTTCTGTTTTCGGCTACCATGCCGTCCAGGATCAAAGTACTTGCCAGTAAATACATGGGAGGTTATGAATTTATTGCGGTTGAGAAACAACAGCTTACCACCAATCTTACGGAACAGATATATTATGAAGTCAAGGCTGCTGACAAATTTGAGGCATTGTGCAGGATCATTGATATCGAAGAAGATTTTTACGGATTAGTTTTCTGCAGGACAAAGAATGATGTTGATAGTGTTGCCGGTCATCTTATGGATAGAGGGTATGATGCTGATGTTATTCATGGTGATATTTCACAAGCCCAAAGAGAAAAGACCCTGGATAAATTTAAGAAAAAGAAGATTAATGTACTGGTGGCAACTGATGTGGCTGCACGCGGTATAGATGTTTACAATATGACTCATGTCATTAATTATTCTCTTCCTCAGGACCCTGAATCCTATGTGAACAGGATTGGTCGTACGGGAAGAGCAGGTAAACAGGGAACGGCTATCACTTTTATTACACCGAGTGAATATAATAGACTGATGTTTATTTTGCGTATAGCAAAGACCGATATAAAAAAATCAAAAGTACCCAATGTTAAGGATATCATTAAAGCAAAGAAAATGAAGATAAATGAAGATATAATAGCTGTTAACAGCGAGGGGATAGATAATACCTACTATAATTGGGCCAAAGAACTTCTTGATAATAATAACCCGACACAGATACTTGCCAAATTACTGAATTATAGTTTTGATGATAAACTTAATCCTGGCCTGTATAACGAAATACAGGATTTATCAGGCAAAAATAGAAAAATAGAAATAGAAGGCAGAGCAAGGCTATTTGTGGCGTTGGGCAAAAAAGACAAGATAAGTCCAAGCAAACTGGTAAAGTATATTATCCAAAATACAGGGGTTAGGAATTCTGCTATTGACCAGGTGGAAGTGTACGATGACTTTTCCTTCATAACCGTACCTTTCAAAGAAGCTGAGATTATTTTAAGTGTCTTTCAAAAAAAATCCGGAAATAAAAAATCATTGGTAGTTAAAGCCAGGAAAAAAAAGTAAAATAGTAACTATAAAAATACCTATGAAAATCCCTATCTGGATCAGCAGATCCAAACTTCTTCAAAAAGTCTAGCCATGATGACTATTGTAAATTCTTGGAATTTTATTAAAAAGTTTGTTATTTTTATAAAAAAAGAAGGATATTTTATCTAAATAGTCGAATTAAGATATAAGTCATCATTATTTGCCTTATAACTTGAAAATGTAAATTATGATAGAAATGATGAGAAAACTTCCAGTATTAAATACGAAAAGTTAAAAATAAGATGATTTATTTTTATTGCATTTATGCTAAAAAAGAATATTTATCTATTTTTTAATCATACTGAATAATTTTTCAAATTGTAAATAAAAAGGGAGGGAAATAGAACAATGAGTGAAATATTAAAAGCACAAGCTAAATGGATTCAAGGTACTAAACTAGAAAGCGAAACCAGAGGGTTCAAATTAATTATCGACAAATCATTGGAAGAGAATGGTACAAATTTAGGCCCTAAACCTGCCGAATTATCATTACAAGCTTTGGGAGGATGTATTCTCTTTGCCTATCTATATGCTGCAAAAAAATTAAGGGTTGATATCGAAGATTTGAAGGTAGAAGTAGAGGGAGAAGTAGTTCCCGGAGGATGGACTGATGAGCAGAATATAGAGAGAGCTGGTTTTAAACAGGTTAAATTTGCAGTTCAGGTAAAAACAAAACATCCTGAAGAAACCATCAAAAAAGTACAGCAGTTAGCCAAAAAAGTATCACCCATGTTTGATAATTTTAGCCATGCAGTTAAAGTGGAAGACACATTTTCTATTTATTAAATTTAATGTATGTAGAAAATGAACATAAACAAAATAAAAGAGAAGAAAAATCACTTTGTGCATTAGCTGATATACTTGCGGGAATCATAAAGCGCAAACTGATAGAGGATGAAATTCAACATAATCTGCAGGATTTACATATTTATCAAGAAAGGGTTTGACTTTAAGGAAAAGTGATAAGAAGGTTTATTTAATGATAGATTAGATTTTTTTAGAATTAACTAAAATTTTTCAAAGGTCGATGACAGATGGGCAACAGGAAAAATAAATAAAATGAAAGAGGGTGAAAAACAGAGAATAAGTAAGATATTGATTTGAGAGAAAGAAGAATTTTTAAGTTGCTCCGAAGTAAATTTTTTAAAGACCCGGAAGATTTAAGCTAGAAAGAATTGAGTTATGTTTTTAAGCTAAGGTAAACTAAAAACAATGATAAATAAATGTTTGGAGGATTAAAATGAAGAAAAGATTATTTTCAATAATTTTGTGAATCTCAATTTTTTTAATGTTTACAACAATGATTGTAGTAGCTGACATTAATTGGCGTCAATTTGAAGGAACAGAAATCCGCCTGCTAATGAATAAACATCCTTTTACTACTTTTATTGAACCTAAAATTGCGGAATTCGAAGAAAAAACCGGTATAAAAGTAGTCATGGAAGTTTTTCCGGAAGACCAATTTCGCGACAAACGTCTTATTGAGTTAAATGCAGGAGGAAAAGTTGACGGCTTCATGATTATGCCCGGACAGGCCAAGCTTCACTATTGGACAGCAGGATGGTTAGCTCCTCTTGAGGGATATATGACTGACCCTGTTTTAACCGAGATAAAAGAGTGGGATTTAGGAGATTTTTTTGCCGGTCCGATGATAGGTGCAAGAATAGATGGACATCAAATTGGAGTGGTTATAAATGCAGAGGCATCTTTACTTGCCTATCGAAAAGATTTATTTGATAAATTTAATGTAAAGGTACCGGACACAATGGAAGAATTAGAAGCTGCTGCAAAATTCTTTCATAAAAAAGTTGTAGATGGAAAAGAAATGATAGGAATCACCTTAAGAGGTAAAGCTGCTGCCGCTACTTCACAATTTGTAGACTTTCTTTACTCCTTCGGCGGCTCATGGACTGATAGTGAAGGGAATGCAAATATTGCTTCACCGGAAAGTATAAATGCTTTTGATTTCTATGGTAAACTCTTAAGAGAATATGGACCAATGGGACCGACAATGTATCATTGGGCAGAAAGTACTTCTACCTTTATGGACGGTACTGCCGCCATGATATTTGATGCTAATGTATTTAAATCTCTTTATGAAAATCCAGCGGAATCAAAGGTTGCGGGCAAAGTAGGATATACTACCATTCCGGCAGGACCAGGGGGCAAACTTCCTCATGTTTCCAACTGGAGCCTTGCAGTTTCCGGTACGGCTACACCCGAATGTCAAAAAGCAACCTGGCTCTTTATCCAATGGGCAACTAATAAAGAAAATGAACTGGGTGCTCTTCTATCTGGCGTTCCGGCAGGGCGTGAATCAGCCTGGACAGATCCAAAATTTGTGTCCACAGATACAACCCCGGATTGGACTGCGAGTTCTCTCGAATCTTTTGCAATTGGCCAACCACAATGGAATCCACCGGTATTGAACGTTTCCGAAATCAGAGACATAATAGGGCAGGTCATTGTAGACAGTATCGATGGCAAAGATGTGAAGATTTCCGCGGAACAAGGTGCTAAATTAATGAATCAAAAGATGGAAAAATAGTATAAATATCCTATACGAAAGCATATTTGTTTTATGAAGAGATTTAAAGAAAAAATTTTTAGCTTTATAGATAACCATATATCTATTATTTTTCCCGGACCTGCAATAATCGTATTGTTTGTAGTCGTCATATTTCCCATCGCATACAATATATATATGTCTTTTAATAAATGGAAGATTGGATTAGGTTCTCCAAAATTTATAGGTTTGCAAAATTATATAAATGCTTTTGCTGACCCCCGCTTTTGGAACGGCCTGAAAGTTATGTTTTTCTTTAGCGGTCTATCTTTATCTTTGGAGATAGTCTTAGGATTACTTATCGCGGTATATTTAAACAAAGAATTTAAGGGAAGCAACTTTGTACAGACTATTTATATATTTCCCTTTGCCGCTACTCCCGTAGCCATTGCCTTAATCTGGCGAATATTGTTAAATCCTCAAATTGGAGCACTAAATTATTTTTTAAGCCTTATTGGACTTCCGCCAAGTCTTTGGATTAGCAGTGCCAAAACAGTCATCATATCTTTAGTGTTGGTTGATATATGGAAATGGACTCCCATGATTACACTTATTGTCCTGGCAGGTTTGAAATCTCTTCCTAAAGATCCTTATGAGGCAGCAGTTATCGACGGAGCAAGCATTCCCCAGGTTTTTTATCACGTTACTTTACCTTTGATCCAACCGGTTCTTTTTTCCGCTCTTATCTTAAGGTCTCTGGATAATTTGAAAGAATTTGATATTATTTATACTATTACTCAGGGTGGACCCGGCATTGCCTCGGAAACACTCTATCTTTATTCTTATAAAACTGCTTTTAGTTTTTTTAATGGCGGTTATGGTTCAACATTGATAATAATTGTATTTTTATTAGTCTTAATATTTAATCTGATTATCAATAAAATACGTTACAAACCGGAAGTGTTATAAAATTTGAAAAAAAATATAATTTACAAAATATTATTTTATATCGGTGTAATTATTCTTATCATTCCTCCCATATTTGTTTTTGTATGGATGATTATGATAGGGTTAAAATCCGGAGTTCAAAATATCGAATATCCTCCGCTTTTTATATTTAAACCTACTTTGGACAATTTCAAAGCCGTCTTTCAACAACATAATTTCCTGCAATATTTAATTAACAGTTTTATCATTGCTACCGGTGCTACCATTATTTCACTTTTTTTAGGTCTTCCGGCAGCTTATTCTATTGCCCGATATAAACAAAGAAAACTAAGTGTAGCAATTCTTGTAGCTCGAATGACTCCTTTTGTGAGTTATTTATTACCCTGGTATATTCTTTTTCGCAGACTCGACCTTATTGATACTTTTACAGCCATGATTACCACTCATTTAATCATTACCTTACCTATGATTATCTGGCTTATGATTGCTTTTTTCGAAGGTGTACCAAGGGCATTGGAAGAAGCAGCGCTTATAGATGGCTGTGCTCGGTCAGAGACCTTTTTACGTATTACCATACCATTATCTATGAACGGGATTATTACTTCGGCAATTATATCTTTTATTTTTTCCTGGAATCAATTCTTGTTTTCTTTAATATTATCCGGACCAAAAACAAGAACGGTTCCGGTAGCAGTATATAATTTTATGTCCTATGGAAAGATTGACTGGGCAGGCATCGGAGCGGCAGCAACCATCATTGTTTTCCCGGTTTTGGTCTTTGCGTTTTTTGTAAGAAATAAAATTGTAGAAGGTTTAACTAGGGGGGCTCTTAAAGGATAAGTTACTCAATTCCTTAAACTCATTATATTATAAGGGGAAAAGAGGGTCTATTATTAAATAAATAGAGACCTATTTTTTATTATCAGAGTTTTTTAAAGAGAAGATTCTCTTGAGAAAGTATGTAAAATATTTTCAGAAAAGTACTCCGCTAATTTTTACTGCCGTATATACCAAAAGAAGAGATAG
>CAYTVM010000041.1:0-7219 GCA_964441685.1 uncultured Atribacterota bacterium
TGGATAGCTATCTTACAAAAGAATTTAAGGCTGATCTTTTACCCTCAATCATTGCTCAAGGGACCTATGCTGGAAAATTTTACGCCTTAGGAACCTTTGATTCAGGTCTATCTATCTGGGGTAATAAAGCTTATTTAGAAAAGGCCGGAGTTCGTATCCCCAAAGGTATTGAAGATGCTTGGGATTTAAATGAATTCAATGATGCCCTCGAAAAATTACAAGCTCTGGGAGAAGTTGAATATGCTATTGATTTTAAACTTAATTATGGGCAGGGTGAATGGTATACTTATGGATTTTCTCCAATTATTCAGGCCTGGGGCGCTGATTTGATTGACCGAAGTGATTATCAATCCGCAGATGGTATTTTAAATAGTCCGGAAGCAATAGAAGCCCTTACTTGGTTCCAAAGTCTATTTGAAAAAGGATATGCCAATCCCCAACCAGCCGGAGATGATGATTTTTATGGTCGCAAAATTGCTGCTCTATCCTGGGTCGGTCACTGGATGTGGCAGCCACACCATGATGGCCTTGGTGATGATCTGATTCTTTTGCCTATGCCAAAACTTGGTAAAAAAGCCGCAACCGGTACTGGATCTTGGTGTTGGGGTATTACCTCTCAATCAAAAAATCCCGATGCTGCTTGGAAATTTTTAGAATTCCTAATGCAGCCGGACCAAATATTAAAAATGACCAATGCCAATGGGGCTGTTCCTGCTCGCATTTCAGCCTTCGAACAATCTGATCTTTACAGTGAAGGGGGACCTTTAAGAATATTTGTAGAACAATTGCAGAGTGACGTTGGTGTTGCCAGACCAATGACACCTGCTTATCCAACTATAACTAATGCATTTATAGAGGCTGTACAGAATATAGTTAACGGTGCGGATGTTAAAGTTGAGTTAGATAAGGCTGTACAAAAAATTGATCAAGATATCGAAGACAATCAAGGTTATCCAATTACAAATTAGATATTTTCATGTGCCTGCACTTTTTAATTACTTAAAAAGTGCAGGCACAAAACCTTTCGTCTTCTAATTTTGATCAGATATTCTACTTATTTATTGATATAAAAGTTAAACAACTTGCTCATTAATTTATTTTTTTGTGGCAGCAATATAATAAGATTAAATTAAAATAAATATAACTTAAAATATCACTTTCGAGGCTTTTGTAAAAATTAAACTAATAGGTTATAATTAAACAAAAAAGTAAAAAATAAACAAAGGGCTGTATGAATAATGATAAGTGAATCTGCCAATTCAAATACAAAATCACTTGAAAAGAATAAAAAGAATAGAAGTTCATTACAAAGAAGAGAAACATTGGCTGCCTGGTCTTTTTGCGCTCTCCCCTTATCTTTTTTACTCCTTTTTCTGATAACCCCTTTTATTATAGCCTTTGTCATATCCTTTACAAACCAAAGATTAATAACCAATCCCAATTTACCTACTCAATTTATTGCCCTTCGAAACTTTGTAAGATTATTTAATAGTGCGAGCTTTCGTCAAGCGTTACTTAATACTTTTGTTTTCGCAGTTGTCGTCGTTCCTTTACAAACTTTTCTTGCCCTTTTGTTAGCCGTTTTAGTTAATCAAAAACTCCGCTTTATCAATCTGTTTCGTACTATTTATTTTAGTCCGGTAGTTACTACTATGGTGGTGGTGTCTATTATTTGGTATTTTTTGTACAACCCGGGAGAAGGCTTGATTAACCAGATGATAAGTTTTATCAGTTTTGGAAAATTAGGACCCTATAATTGGCTAAACGATACTTCCTTAGCCCTTCCGGCTATTATGATATTATCTATTTGGCAGGGAGTCGGTTTTCAAATGGTAATTTATTTGGCTGGTTTGCAGGGCATTCCCGATGAACTATACGAAGCAGGACGAGTTGATGGGGCCAATACCTGGCAACAGTTCTGGCAGATTACTATTCCGCAATTACGTAACACTACAATTTTTGTAATTATTTCTACTACTATTTTGGCGTTTAAGTTATTTACTCAAGTTTGGGTCATGACGATGGGAGGCCCCCAGGGAGCCACTAAAACTATCATTGTGCTTTTATACGAGGAAGGCTTTAAAATGCTTCGCGTTGGTTATGCTTCAGCCATTGGAGTGCTGTTTTTTCTAATTGTGCTGGCTGTTTCATTAATACAAAGGGTCTATTTAAAGGAAGAAAGGGCGGTGATATAAGATGACAAGTGTTGATGTTGCGGTTAAAAATTCTCAAAGATTTTCCTTTAGATTCCGTAAGAACCTTTCTATGATTCTCAATTATTCATTATTAATTGTAGTTGCTTTATTCTTTTTATTCCCCATAGTTTTCATGTTCGTGAGTTCTATTAAAAACAATGAAACCCAGATTATAAGAGATATGAGCAGTATATCAGCCTTTATTCCTTATGGAGAATTAGGACTTAAAAATTACTTTGACGTATTTAAACAAATGCCTTTTGGTCGTTTTATGTTTAATTCAGTTTTTATTGTAGGCAGTACAGTGCTTACCGGACTTGTGTTGAACAGCATGATTGCCTATGCTCTTGCCCGACTACGTTTTAAAGGCAGGGGACTTATCCTTTCTATTATTATTGCTCTGATCATCATCCCTACTGAGGTAGTGGTTATACCTTTATTGTTAATGGTAAATCGAATTGGTTGGTTAGACAGTTATCAGGTTCAAATCGTACCTTTCATTGTTGATGCTTTTTCTATTTTTCTTTTTTATCAATTTTTTATTGGTTTACCTAAAAGTCTGGACGAAGCAGCAAAAATAGATGGAGCCAATCCTTTTCAGGTTTATTGGAAAATTATTGTTCCTTTATCAAAACCGGTTTTTGCTACAGTTGCCATTTTACAATTTCTTTTTCGCTGGGGTGATTTTCTCTGGCCTCTTATGGTAACTCGTGGTTATGAATATCGGCCATTACCGGTAGCAATTCAGCAATTCTTCAGCCAGGATCCAAAAGTATGGGGAGACATTTTTGCTTTTGCTTCTATGGTCACTATTCCTTCACTGATTATCTTCTTATTATTCCAAAAATGGTTCTTGCGTTCGGTAGCATCCAGTGGTATTAAAGGATAACAGCGCATAGTATTTACTGCGGCTCCATAGGAAGAAACATATAATGAGTAATATATCTATTCATAATAATTTTTCATATTTTCTTGATATTTATATCTTAAATCTTATAATATACGGTATAATCTTTAAGTAAAATAGATATCATACAACTAAATAGATAAATAAGAAGTTGATAAATCAGCTTAGGACTTGAGATGAACGGAGTATTAAAATGTATTATTCACCAGCGAATAGTTATATGTGGGACTTTTGGTTAGTGAAAAAAAAGGACCTTTATCATATCTATTATTTGCAGGCTCCGAGAAACATAATAAATCCGGATGCCAGACATTCGGTTGCTTCTGTGGGTCATGCAGTTTCAAGGGACCTGGAAATATGGAAGGAAGATGGAATTGTACTTGAGGCAGGCTCAGAGGGAAGTTGGGATGACACTTCAATCTGGACCGGGTCAATAATTGAAGAAAATGACCGATATTATATGTTTTATACCTCACGTTCTAAAAGAGAGGCAGGAAAAATTCAAAGAATTGGTGTTGCCATGTCAGAGGACCTCTATGTTTGGGAAAAATACGAGAATAATCCGGTAATGGAAGCACATCCAAAATGGTACGAAAAAGTTGATATGTCAGAGAAAGGGCTAGAACATTGGAGGGATCCATTTATAATCTATAACAAGGAGGATAAGTTCTATTATGCCTTTATATGTGCAAGAGTTAATCAGGGAGATTATCAGGGAAGAGGATGTATTGGGAGAGCAAAATCAAGAGATTTAATGAGCTGGGAGATAATAAGTCCGGCAACAGATATCGGTAATTTTTACGAAATGGAGGTACCAGACCTTCACTTCAAAAACGGAAGATGGTATCTGTTATTTGCTACATCTTCCGCCGCATATTCTGAGAAACACAAAAAAGAGATATTTCCTCTCACACCACAGACTGGAACATTGTATTATCAATCAAAAACGCTTCTTGGTAAATTCAATCCGCTGGACAACCAAGAAGTTTTACTTGATACGGAGACACAAACCTATACTGCAAGAGTGGTTAAAGATATGTATGGTGATAATGTATTTCTCACATGGAAAATAAAGGCCGAGGGATTTGCTGGTTTTGCTGGATGTTTGGACAGGCCAAGAAGATTAAAATATATGCCGGACGGGACATTAAAGTTTTGATTGCTGCTTTGTTTATTAAGTAAAGTCAGGAATGATAGAAAAGGTAGTCAAGTATTGGCATGTTATTTGGGATTGGAACGGCACATAGATAAATAATGTATGGTTAGTAAAAGTGGACAGTCAAGTTAAATTTAAACCCCCAAGATGTGCTTTTGATATGTGAAAAAGTAGCCTGTTCCCTTTTTATTGCTCTATAATAAATACCTTATGAAGAGATAAACAGAAGATAAAATAATAGATATCAGCATTATCGGGAGGCCAATTCTAAAAAAATCTTTAAAGGTTATTATTCTATTCTGTCTTTTTAATATATTTACTCCTACTAAATTAGCAGCAGCTGCTATCAAGGTTCCATTTCCTCCCAAGCAAGCCCCCAAGGATAAAGCCCACCAGACCGGGTTGAGGTTAAAGGAAGTGACTGTTCCGATATTATGAATGACCGGAACCATAGAGATAGTATAAGAGATATTATTAATGAAAGAACAAGAGATTCCCGAGACCCATAAAACTGACAGAGCAGTCAGGGTGAGATTTCCCTTGGTTAGAGTAATGATTTTATTGCTAAGCCATTGAATGATTCCCACTTTCTCTACGCCAGCTATTACGATGAAGAGTCCCATAAAAAAGAAGAGGGTAGACCACTCTACTTCCAAGAAAGTATCTGCCGGGTCTATATTACTGATTAAAAGCAATAGAGTTGCTCCTGCTAAAGCCACAGTAGCTGCTTCTAAGCCTAAGTTATGATGGAAAATAAAGACTGATATAGTTAATAAAAAGACAAGTATAGATTTTTTTAATAATGCGGGATCTTCAATTGCTTTCTTTTCATCGAATTTTTCTACTCGCCCCCAAGCTTCCTTTACGTTTTGCGACATTTCTTTTTTATAAAATAGCCTGACAAAGAATGGCAAGAGAATTAATAAAATTAGGATGAAAGGTGAGAGATTTATAATAAAATCCATAAAAGATAAATGGGCTGCACTTCCGATTATTATGTTAGGGGGATCACCGATAAGAGTTGCTGTTCCCCCTATGTTTGAAGCAAATATTTCTGATAGTACCAAAGGGATAGGAGATATTTCTAAGTTTTCACAGATAGCCAAAGTTACCGGAATAATTAATATTACTGTGGTGACATTATCCAGAATGGAGGATAAGATACCGGTAATAATACTCAGAAAAAACAAAAGGTGAAAGATATTGCCATGAGCAAGCTTAGATATTTTAATTGCCAGATATTGGAACAGGCCGGTTCTTTTGATGATAGAGACCATGACCATCATTCCGGTCAGTAAGCCGATAGTATTAAAATCTACGGCTAAAAAAGCCTCTTTTTGAGTTAATATTTTTAACAGTATAAAAAGAAGAGCACCACTAAAAGCAATTACTGTGCGGTTAATCTTTTCCAGACTAACAAATATAAGGGTAGCTATAAATATTATTAAAGCAACAAACGTTTGGTTCATTAATTATTCCTTTCTTAATCTAGTCTTCTTCCATGGCATGTTTACATAAACAAGATGGGGTCAATATTCCCACTAATTTTCCCTCTCTTACTACCGGGACTATCCTCAGATCTTTTCTAAATAACAAATCTGCTGCCTGGGTCCTGCTGGTATCTTCTTCTACTGAATAGACTATAGTCGTCATAAAATCTTTTACCGGTAGATAAGCAATCTTTTTAGCTTGCAGGGAAAACTGGTTAAAATCAGGGATAAAAGATGGATTTTGTAATTCTTTGTAATAGCCCGGCAAGCAAGCCTTGGCAATATCGCTTTCCGTGATTATTCCAATGACATTTTGATCATTATCTACCACCGGTAACCCTACCATACGCTGTTGACTCATAATCTTTACGGCCTCTTTTATCGGGGTATTGGCAGATACAGAAGTCAGGTCTGGTATCATAACTTCTTTTATTTTCAAGGTTACTCCCTCCTTGATTGGTAATTTTTCTTAATTATATTCCTTTTTATGTTTTTCGCAAGCCCGAATAGTCGTTAGTCGCTGGTCGTTAGTATTTAGTGAAGAAAATACAGAGAATAAATTCAAAATACAAAATTCGATCGCTTTAGTCGTTTCACAATGACAGAAAAAAAAGATGGGTTTGATGAATCGATCTCTTGCAACTGAAAACCTCTTTAATTAACAGACAAATTGACTGGACGATAGGAAGACAGGAAGACTGTCAGAATAAATAAATTTGAACTTCATAACTTGTATTTAAGACTAACGACTCATTTGACAGCGTAACTAATCAATGAGTAAAAGTATTTTGATAAAAAAACAAAAATTTTATCTAATTTTAATAAAAAAAAGAGGATTTTTAAAAAATTTGTAGAATAAGTTATATAAAAGAAAAATACATATCTGAATTTATACTTGAAGAAAGGAGGGGCAAAAAGTGAAAGCTTTGTTGTATGGTGAAATTCTTTGGGATATTATAGATAGCAAACCTTATATTGGTGGTGCCCCCTTTAATCTTGCTGCTCATCTGTCAAAAATGGGAATCAACTCAACACTTGTTTCTTCTGTAGGCAAAGATGCTCTAGGTAAAAGGGCCCTAAAAGAAGCTAAAAAACGGGGTATTAATTCTACATTTATCAAAGTTCATCCCGATTTACCTACTGGGATAGTTAACGTAAGCCTGGATGGAGCAGGGCACCCTACTTATGTAATCAATGAGAATGTTGCCTGGGATAATATTATTTTAGATCAAGATTTAATGGATGATTTGGGAAAAAATGGATGGGAGGTATTCTGTTTTGGAACCCTTGCTCAACGGACCAAAGAAAACCGAGAAATACTCAGTCAAATTATCTCTCAAGCACACCCTCACCATATATTTTATGATGTAAATTTGAGACAAAATTACTATCAAAAGGAATGGATTGAAAAATCCTTGTGCCAGAGCTCAATAGTAAAACTGAACGATAGAGAGGCTCTTATTGTGTCTGA
>CAYTVM010000041.1:7319-9101 GCA_964441685.1 uncultured Atribacterota bacterium
ATGAAATTAGAAAGCCTTGAATTTGAAAACAATGGATTTATTCCGGAAAAATTTACCTGTGATGGTGAAGACATTAACCCTGGCTTGATTATTGAGGACATACCTGAAGATACTAAAAGATTAGCTCTTATTATGGAAGACCCTGATGCCCCGATGGGAACCTGGGTACATTGGGTGATATTTAATATCCACGTTTCCGATGTGATAGATGAAAATACCGCACCAGGCACTCAAGGGACTAATGATTTTAGGAAATTAGAATATGGAGGCCCCTGCCCTCCCTCGGGTACTCACCGTTATTTCTTTAAATTGTATGCTCTCGATGAAAAACTTCATATAGAAGAAGGGTGCAAGAGGAAAGAATTGGAAGAAGCCATGGAAGGACATATTTTAGCTACCGCAGAACTAATTGGCCTGTACCAGAGGGCGAAAAATAAAGAATAAAAGGAGTTGGAGATGAATAAAACAATAAAAATTATAATATTTTTAGGGTTAATTTTGTTTGTTGGCGTCAATATTTATGCCACCGAAATTGAAGTGAAATCAGAGATTAGTGAGATATGTGTCTATACTGATTCTGCTTTGGTCAATAGGGTTGCCCATCTTGAACTTGACAGAGGAACTTATAAAGCAATTTTCACTGAGATTATTCCCGAGGTTGACGAAAATTCATTAAGAGTATCCACAGAAGGAATGGCGGTAATCAGGCTTTTTGGAGCACAGGTTAAAAGAGAGTACTTAGAAGAGGTACCTTCGGAAAGAATTCAGCAATTAAAAGAGGAAATTCAGAGATTAGAAGATGAGATTACCCGAATACAAAACCTGGAAACCATACTTATGGAGAAGAAGAAGTTTTTAAACTCAATAACTCTATTTTCCAATACACAAATTCCTCAAGATCTGATTACCAGTATGCCGCAAATAAGTGACTTAGAGAATATTCTTATTTTTTTGGATACAGAATTAAAAGATATCTACACCCAGGCTTTAGATTGTGAACTTGAGATGAGAGATTTAAATAATAAGCTTGAAACTTTAAAAAGAGAATTGTCCCAGGTATCCGGAGTACAAAGAAAATTAAAAAGGTCAATTATGGTGGATTTGGAAGTTTTAAAAGAGGGAACCACAGATTTGAAAGTGTCTTATCTAGTAGGAGGTGCTTCCTGGAACCCGATATATGATGCTCGAGCAAATTTTGAAAAATCTGAGATTGAATTAGTTTCTTATGGAGTCATTACACAGGTTACCGGTGAGGATTGGCTGGAGGTAGATTGTTCTTTATCTACAGCTAAACCGAGAATCGGGGGAAGTATGCCTTATGTATCCTCCTGGTTTTTAAGACCATATCAGCCTGAAGTAATGAGAGATAAAGTATCAGCACCATTAGTTGCTACTTATCAAACCGAAGCATTTAAAAAGGAGGCGGGTGCATTAGAAGAGCCAGCAGAATCAGAGATAGAGTATGCCACCGCTGAAGAAAAGGGCATTGCTGTAATCTATAAACTTCCTTCCAAAGTAAGTGTGAAATCTGATAAGTCTGAACACAAATTCCCCATTTCTTCGCAAATTTTACCAGCTGAATTTGAATATTCAAGTTATCCCCGGGTTAGTCCTTTTGCTTATCTTGGTTCCCGGGTTACCAACAGTAAAGGTCTTCAATTACTTGCTGGCCGGGTAAATATATTCTTGGAAGGAGATTTTGTGGGATTTTCCGGCATTAATAATATTGCACCCAGCGAGGAATTTGATCTGTATTTAGGCATAGACGAGAATGTTAAGGTA
>CAYTVM010000042.1:0-9032 GCA_964441685.1 uncultured Atribacterota bacterium
AATGCGGGTATTCCGTATTTAATATTTCATCGAAATATTTTAATGGCAATGGAGCACATTCAAGACTATTAAGCTATATTTAAATAAACGAAATAATAGGGACAAGGAAATAATAAGGACAAACACCTATTTTTTTAAGATAAAAATAGATAAAAAGAATATTTCTTTTGGAAAGCATGTGAAGTTGTGAAGCCTGAGCCAGACATTAATAGTCCTTTGCATTTTACTAAAGGGCTTTTTATTTGAAAAAGGATTTATAGAAGATTTGTAGTATAATAAACATAGAAAAATTATATTATATTGAAATAAAGACCTTGAAAAACATACCAGGTTGAACGCATAAACAAAGTAGCCCGGCTATTTTAAGGAGGTATAAATAAAATTTTGTTGGGTAACTATCAATGTAAAGGACATGGAATAAAAATTCAATTTATTGAAAATATAAAATAAGAAGAAAAATCCGGGATCTATAAATAAAAATACAAAAAATGATAATAATTTCTAGGGAATCAAGATTATTTTATTGATAAATATCTATCTTAGAATTGCCAAGTAAAATAGAATATATCCAAACATGGAAAATTAAAATGATAAATAAATCAAATAAACAGGAGGTAAATAAATATGAAATCAATTAAAGGGACCAGAACGGAAAAGAATTTATTGGCTGCATTTGCCGGAGAATCTCAGGCGAGAAACCGTTATACTTATTTCGCCAGTGCAGCTAAAGAAGCAGGTTACGAACAGATTAGTGCTATTTTTTTAGAAACTGCAGGTAATGAAAAAGAACATGCCAAACGTTTTTTTAAACTGCTGGAAGGTGGTTTAGTGGAAATTACAGCTGGTTATCCCGCTGGTACTATTGACGATACCGCAACTAATTTGGAGGCTGCTGCTGAGGGGGAATTATCGGAATGGGGCAGTATTTACAAAGAAGCTGCTCAGGTAGCCAGAGAAGAAGGCTTTGAAAAAGTAGCCAGACAGTTTGATGAAGTAGCTAAAGTCGAGAAACATCATGAAGCAAGATATAGAAAATTATTGAAAAACCTGAAAAATGACCGAGTTTTCAGGAAAGATGGAGTAGTTATCTGGAAATGTCGAAATTGTGGTTATGTATTGGAAGGTCCGGAAGCGCCTCAAAAATGTCCGGCCTGTGAGTACCCGCAAGCTTATTTTGAAATAAAAGCCAATAACTATTAAGCTTTTATCCCGATGTTGTTTTTATTTGAAATATTAAAATAATTAAAGCCTATTGGATAACAAAGAGGGTAATTAGAAATGATTATAGACCCTGAATCTTTTATTTGCTCTGGTTATGACGAAAAAATAATGAAATGAATAATAGGTTTAAGGACAAATGAATGAAGTTAAAAAAATACAAATAGCAAAATATATATGCTATTCTACTCGTTTATTCCTCTTAGTATTTAGTATTTTTTGGATGCTCTTTGCACTATTATCCGGTGCTGAAAGAATAGGCGGAGGAATTAGAGGCGTTATCTATAATGTGCCAAACGCCTTACCCTGGTTTATTTTATTAATCTTTGTTCTTTTAGCTTTTAGATGGGAATTTATTGGTGGAATAGTGATTATTTTAATGGGTTTCTTCACTCTATTCTTTTTTAATGCTCTAGAGAATCATTTTATCTTATGGGTGATTTCAATTCCCATTATTATTTTTGGAATCATTTTTTTAATAAGTTGGTATCTCTCCAGGATAAAATTGCATCATTAAAAAGTGCAAATGATTTTTTTATTTTATTATTAGTAACATGAGGCTTTAAGTTATGTCAAAAAAAATACCTTTTGATCCCGAGTTGATTGCTCCCTGTGGTATGAATTGTGCCATTTGCAGAGATTAGGCTTATCAAGGAAAAAGGGATCCATCAATTTATACTCACTCAAAATCATCGCTATAGCTGCCCGGAATGTGGACATATGATTCGTTCATGATAAAAAATGTCTCTATTGTGGTAGAAAATATGAAACAAACTGTTAAGGTATTGGCAAGACAAGGGGACACGTTTCGTTTGACGTAATCAATTAATTTCTCAGATAAACAAGAGCGATTTTATACCAAAAGACTCAAGAAAGTAAAAGAGGTCGGGTTTTAACTTTTAACCAGCTTTATCTTTTTCTCCAAAACTACAAATAACAGGGCAGCGATCAATGCCATGATACTCCCATAGATAAAAGGTGCAGTAACCCCTAGATTATCCCAAAGTAACCCACCTATGAAAGAAGAAAAGAAAGTACTAAAGCCAATGATGGTCTGATAAATACCAAAGGCTGTTCCTGTTTTTTCCTGAGGGACCAGATTAGAGATATAGGCCTTTCCGATTCCTTCAGTGAGAGCCATATATATCCCGTAAACCGGGAAGAGGAACCAGAGGTAGAGACTGGAATGGATCAGACCAAAAAAGAGATAAACCACAGAGAAGAGTAAAAATCCGAAGAGAAGTACTTTTTTAGGTCCGATCTTATCTGAAACGATGCCGGCAGGTATTGAAAAGAGGGAATAAGTTATATTAAAAAGGACATAGACCAGCACAACCAAGCTTAAAGACAAACCTAAATTTTGTGCTCTTAAAATTAAAAAAGCATCCGAACTGTTCCCCAGGGAAAAGACCAGGCTGATTCCTAGAAAGATTTTAAAAGAAGGGTCCAGATTAGCCCAATCAAAATGAAAATGAGAAGAAGTGGCAGTTGCCTCTTTCTTCTTTTCTTTTACCAGAAAAATAAGCAGAAGGATGCCGATAAAAGCAGGAATAAAAGCAAGAAAAAAGATCAAGCGAAAGTTATTGTTGGATAAACGGATGGCTAAAAGGGCAAGCAAGGGACCAACCACGGCTCCTTGGGTATCCAGGGAGCGGTGGAAACCAAAGGCCCTCCCCCGAACCGAAGGGTCTGAACTTTCGGTGATCAGGGCATCTCTGGCTGAAGTGCGTATTCCTTTTCCAAAACGGTCGACAAAGCGAGCCAGCAGAACGAGAGGCCAGCTGAAAGCCAGACTCAAAAGTACTTTAGAAACCGATGAAAGGGAATAGCCGGCAATAGCAAAAGGTTTTCTCTTTTGTGACTTATCGGATAACCAGCCGGAGACAGCTTTTAGGATACTGGCTGTTGATTCCGCGATACCTTCTATTAAGCCGACAACAGCGACTGGTGCTCCTAAGACACTGGTCAAAAAAATGGGGACGATGGGATAGATCATCTCTGAGGCAACATCATTAAAAAAGCTCACCAGCCCTAAAGCGAGAACGTTTTTTGAAATTCCCATCTTTGAAAAATAGGCATATAACTTGTTTTTTTTATCGCTGCTTTCCATAGCTCTTACCACCTTATCATTTAAGATAATAACAGAAAATGAGAACAAATACTATTTTTTTATATAGATCTTTGCCGTAATTGGTGGGCAGTGGTTCCCCTTTGATGTAAGACAAGAGGAGATTTTCGTTTGACATAATCAATTAATTTCATGTATAAGTAAGATGACTTTATATTAAGAAACTCAAGGTAAAAAAGGGAAAGTGGGGGAATAAAGAACTTGTGTAGTATACACCTCCTAGCTTTTTTTGTTTGAAAAAGGATTTATAAAAGATTTGTAGTATAATAAATATAGAAAAATTATATTATATTGAAATAAAGCACTTTAAAACATATCAAGTTGAACGAATAAACAAAGTAATCCGGCTATTTTAAGGAGGTATAAATGGAATTTTGTTGGATAACTATCAATGTAAAGGACATGGAAAAATCATTGAATTTTTATCAGGAGATCATTGGTCTTAATATTAATAGGAGAATGAAGCCAAACTCTGATATGGAAATTATTTTTCTGGGGTCTGGAGAAACACAAATAGAGTTGATTTACAATGGAAAAGTTGATGATATTACTATTGGAAAAGATATTTCTCTGGGTTTCGAAGTTGATTCAATTGAACGAGTGAGTGAGATATTGAAGAAAAAAAATATCCCAATACATTCAGGACCATTCCAACCAAACCCTTCCGTTAAGTTTCTATATATACTTGACCCAAATGGAATAAAAATTCAATTTGTCGAAAATATAAAATAAAAAGAAGAACAATTGTAAATAAAGTGGTTAAAGATTATTTAAATCATCTAAATCTTTAAGCACAATGAACTCTTTGTCAAATTCAATGATACCTTCTTCTCTCATTCTGCTTAATTCTCTGGATAGTGAAGGTCTTTGAATCCCCATATGCTCAGCCATCTCCTGCCTGGAGAGAGGTATTTTTATAATAAGGGTCTTCTGTTTTTTATATTCTTCCCTTAAAAAATCACCGATTTTTTGTCTGATATTTTCCATAGTGAGCATTTTAAGCTTTTTGTTTAGCATGAATAGCCTGTCAGAAAGCAGTGTTAGAAAATTTTCCATGAACCGATGACAATTGGATAAACAGTTCATCAGATTTACTTTCTTTATAAACATTATTTCTGAGTCCTCAATTGCTTTAATAGTAGAAGGAAATTTATTTGATTTAGAAAAAAGGATGATTTCTCCAAATATATCGGCTGGTTTTAATCGGTTTAGGGTCAGTGATTTACCCGAAGAATAGAGGGATTGCACTTCCAATAAACCCTTTCGCAGAATTCCCAATTCTTCACATTTACTATCTTCGAGAACAACCAAATTTCCTTTAAGATATTTTTTAATTGTAAAATTAGATACCTTCAGAAAATTATCAATATCCACATAATTCATATCCTTAAATAAAATACACTGCTTCAGAAAATCTGATAATTCTTCCATATACAACCTTCCAAAAAAAGAATCATTTGGTAACATTGGTTACATACTTTCTCCCCTGATAATAATATAATTAGACTACAAAAGCAAATAGAATTAAATTATCAATTGTATAGAACGATGTAAATAAATTAGAAAATATGCAGGATAACTATAATTAAAGGAGGAATTTAAAATGAAAGTAAAATTAAGAAATTTAATGGTAATAGTTATTATTTTAATTGGTATCTGTTTTGTCCTTTTAGTAAATGGACAAGATAATACTATAATAAAAAATGAGGAGGAAAATAAAATGGAAAAAGCTACCTTTGCAGGCGGTTGTTTTTGGTGTATGGAATCTCCTTTTCAAGAATTAGATGGCGTTAAAGAAGTTTTAGCAGGATACACCGGCGGGCAAAAAGAGAATCCAACCTATGAAGAGGTCACCACCGGAAAGACCGGTCATTTTGAAGCTATACAAATTACCTTTGACCCTTCAATCATTACTTATACCGAGTTACTTGATGTTTTCTGGCGGCAGATAAATCCTACCGATATCAGGGGTCAGTTTGCAGATAGAGGGGAACAGTACAAGACTGCTGTCTTTTATCACAGTAATGAACAAAAACGGTTGGCAGAAGAGTCCAAAGAAAGATTACAAGGATCAGGCAAGTTTCAAGTGGATATTGTTACAGAAATAATACCGGCATCTATATTTTATGTGGCGGAGGATTATCATCAGGATTATTATCAGAAAGCCCCCATCAGATATAAATTATATCGTGCTGGTTCAGGACGTGAAGCCTATCTTCAATCGACCTGGGAAGATACAAAGAATAATAGTTCATTCAAGAAGCCTACAGATGAAGAATTGAAAAATAGTTTAACTCCCTTACAGTATAAGGTCACGCAAGATGACGGCACAGAAAGGGCCTTTGACAATGAATATTGGGATAATAAGAAAGAGGGCATTTATGTGGACATTGTATCCGGTGAGCCGCTTTTTAGTTCTCTGGATAAGTTTGATTCGGGAACAGGCTGGCCCAGCTTTACGAAACCATTGGAACCGGAGAATATTTTAAAAAAAGAAGATAACGGTTTATTTGCCAGCAGAACGGAAGTAAGAAGCAAAGATGCAGATTCTCATCTCGGTCATGTATTTAGTGATGGACCTGCACCCACAGGTCTTCGCTATTGTATGAATTCAGCTGCCCTTCGTTTTATACTCAAAGAAGATTTAGAAAAAGAAGGATATGGCCAATACATGAAGCTTTTCGAATAATAAGCCAAATTCATTAATACTCATTTTCACAGCATGTTAACGACAGGGCAGAGGATTGATCCTTTGTCGTGCAATAGGGGACATTGCACGACAGGGGTCGATCTTTTATTTTTTAAAAAAAGGATTCGAGTAGAATATGTCGTAATATAAAATAAAGAACAAAAATATCGATAGTGTGACTTTATTAATTATCGAAATCTTAACTGTCATTTGAAGGAGGGTTTTTCATGATTGAAAATTATAGAAACTATCTAAAGGACAGTATTCGGAAAACCATTGATTTTTCAACCACAGACCAGAGCAGAGGCATTATGCCACCACCTGCAGAAAAACCTTGTAATCCAGAAGTTAATAAAATAAATCTTATTAAACCGGGGGATTGGAAATTAATTCATGAAGTAAGCATTGAGGCTGCGATTGCCCAAAGGAAATCAACAAGGTCTTATACCGAAGATGCATTAAAATTCGAAGAACTTTCTTTTCTTCTATGGGCAACTCAAGGTCTTCGGGGAAAAAGATCTGCTATTAGAAATTTCAGAACCGTTCCATCGGCTGGATGCAGACATGCACTGGAGACTTATGTTGCAGTTTTTCGGGTGGAAGGATTGCCAAAGGCAATTTACCGTTATCTACCCATGAGCCATCAGCTGATTGAATTTATTAAACACGAACATCTTGAGGATTTGATAAGCCGGGCGGCATTAGGCCAATCTTTCGCAGGTAAAAGCGCAGTGACTTTCATTTGGACAACCATACCGGCACGCATGGAATGGCGGTACGGTATGGCATCTTATAAAGTGATAGCTATTGATGCTGGTCATGTTTGTCAAAATCTCTACCTGGCCTGTGAAGCCATTGGCGCCGGTACCTGTGCCATTGCAGCTTATGACCAGGAATTTGCAGACAGTGTACTTGGCGTTGACGGTAATGAGGAATTTACTATTTATATGGCGCCTGTTGGGAAAGTACAATAATTAGAAATGGGGAATGACTATGTTAGATTTATATAGAAATAATCTTGATAAATCAAGTTCTCCTTATCTTCGGCAGCATGCAAAGAATCCGATATGGTGGCAGGAATGGAGTTCTGAAATTATTGAAGAAGCGGTTCGTCGGAATAAGCCGCTTTTTGTTTCGGTGTTGGTTATGCAACCTGTCATTGGTGTCATGTGATGGCTGCCGACGCTTTTTCGGATGGGGTTACGGCGGAATATTTAAACAAGCATTTCATATGCATAAAAGTAGATCGGGAAACCAGGCCGGATATCGATCAATTTTTAATGCATTTTATCACTGCACAAAATGGAAGCGGAGGTTGGCCTTTAAATGTTTTTTTAACACCGGATATTCATCCCATATTTGCTCTTACTTATGCACCGGGCTATGGCAGTGGCTCGATGTCTTCATTTCTTGATATTACCAAAAGAGTATATGATTATTATATCAACCATAAAGATAAAATAATACCCTTTAAAGCTATAGAGAATCTACCTTCCATTATTGAAGAAAAGATGATTGTAAAAGAATTATTAACTTATTTTGATTCTGTTGACGGAGGTTTTGGCAGGGGACAAAAATTCCCGCCCCATACGACGCTTTTATTTCTTTTATATTTACATTACATAGAAGGAAGTGAAGATGTACGAAAGATGTGTAGTAGCACGCTCGATGCGATGCGTTTAGGGGGATTGAATGACCATCTACAGGGTGGAATTTTTCGTTATTGTGTGGATAGCAAGTGGACTATCCCGCATTTTGAGAAAATGCTTTATGACCAGGCGATGGCTTTATGGTGTTATGCCTTGGCCTATAAGGTGATGGAGAAAAAAGAATATAAAACAATGGCGGAAAATATTCTGCGGTG
Organism: uncultured Atribacterota bacterium; assembly: GCA_964441685.1. Taxonomy (GTDB): domain Bacteria; phylum Atribacterota; class Phoenicimicrobiia; order Phoenicimicrobiales; family Phoenicimicrobiaceae; genus Sediminicultor. The sequence goes on from CAYTVM010000042.1 coordinate 7,900, forward strand.
TCTTGAAGAACGTTTTAAAGAAAATGAGTTTTATATTTCTGCTTATGATGCTGATACAGAACATATAGAAGGTGCAACCTATATCTGGAGATATGATGAATTAAAAGAACTTTTATCAGTAGAGGAATTTCATCGATTGAGCGAATCCTATTTTATTTTTCCGGAAGGAAATTTTGAAGGGAATATTCACTTGATAAGGAAAAATGATTTTCCCTTGAAAGAGATTGAAGAGAAATTATTGGTCATACGAAATCAGAAAATCCAGCCTAATAAAGACAACAAGATTCTATGCGGCATAAATGCTTTGGTTGCCATTGCCATGTTGCAGGCAGCCCGATTTCTGGGAAAAACAAAGCTGGAAGCGAGAGCTGTGCAGATAATAAAGAGCTTGATGGAACGATTTTGGGATGGTAATACCCTTGCGCATTCTATTTCAAATGGCATAACACAAAAGCTAAGTTTTTTATTTGACGGTGCTTGCATGCTAATTGGAATCACTATGCTATACGAGAATGATGAGAGTTGGCATATACCAATGCATGAGATGTCTGAATATGTTAAATCATTTCAGGAAGGCAAAAAATGGGTAGAATCAAGGTCTGAAGATTTTCAAAAGATTTATGCCTCGTGGTTTGACCATCCGATTCCCTCAAGTGCCTCTCTCGCTGAGATGGGATTAACCCGTGCAGCGCTTTTAAACGGAAAGGGTTTTCGCACTGAGGCCTATCGGCAACCATACCATGCGGATTTTTTAAACCTTGCCATCATGTTGCGCAACGGGCTTTTTCATCTTTTTACCACTAAAAAAGTAATCAATTGGAATGAAATTCCGCCAAATTCGCTTCAAATGCGTGGTGAGCCAGAAACAGATTGTTATCGGGGATTATGCAGTTCCTTAACACAAAGATTGAAAGAATTTAAAAACGAATAACTTCTCTCTGATGTTTTATGGATGTGAATATTATTGAATTAATAGAAATATTTTAGCCCGAAATCTAAGAATAAAGTTTTTAAATATAAAAAAATAATAAAATATATTACTAGTTTTATAATAAAAATTATATTGTGAAAAGGTGATTTTTATGGAAAAAACAGAATTTTATTCTCTTTTAAATGGTGATGAGTATCCTTTA
>CAYTVM010000043.1:0-9029 GCA_964441685.1 uncultured Atribacterota bacterium
ATTTTTGTTTGTTATCTTCTGGTTCAATATCATTCCAGGGTAATTTACAGAGACCAACAATAGAAAACCAGGTCCGGAATAAGGGAAAATAATGGAGTGCTTCGGCCTTGTCTTTAAAAGAAGGAATCTGGTTATTTACCTGATCCATAAAAATTAGCCAGGATTCATCATGTTGAGGTCCTTTGTTAGCTATGCCATATCCTCCCTGTTGAGCTAAAGATTCTTTGGTTACATATTCAGAAAATTCCATCCCTTTACATTCCATACCGATATCTTGCAAATATTTTACATCTGCATCATATTCCTCTGCTAATATTTTCTTTATCTGTCGAATCCCTAATCCGGCAATTTTACCAAATCCTTTCCCTTCTGCCATCTGGTGAATTAATGCTAAAGCTGCTTTTGTATTTCCAAAATTAAGTTCTAAACCTTCAGTCATTTCTTTGTTTATAATATTATTTTCGTAACACTCCATAAGAAAAGCCATCGTGGTACTGACTCCGATAGTATCCATTCCATAATTATCACAATAAAAATTGGCTTCCAAGATAAAATCAGGGTCAAAACAGCCACAATTTCCTCCAAACCCGGCAGCAGTTTCATACTCCGGTCCATCCACTAATACTTTTTCTCCTTTTAGAGGTCCAGTAGTTAATTCAAACCCATCTACTGCATGAGAACAACGCATAACGCAACCCATCCAACAGGAATCGCCTGCCTGATTTTGGGTCATACGCTGATGCCACACTTTGGAATCAATTTTATCAGCATCCGGATGCGAACCAAATTTAAAATTATGGACGGGTAAACAATGATAATTCTGCATATGGTCTAATAAATTAACCGTTCCTATCTCTCGCATTCCGTTTTGAACATGATCTAATCCCAATATTTCTTTCGTTAATCTTTGTCCCGCTTTTTTGATAAGTTCAGGATAAGCTGCATGATTCGAGTCCGCATTAACCCCGGCATATTTAGTAACAATAGCTAAAATTTTCTTATCCCGAAAAACACTACCTGTTCCTCCGCGCCCTGCTTGTTTAATCCGAACTTTCCTACGGCGTACATCATACCAGGTGATATTTAAAATGCCTAAATTGGTATTTTCTGCACCTCTTCCAGAAGAAACGATACTAAGATTTCTTTTATCTTTTTCATCATCAGCATATCTTTCAGTCAGTTTTTCGATCAGTAAATAAGTATCTGAATTTATCCCCGAAACTTCTTCAATAATAACCTTTCCTTTATTTCCATCAATAAAAATAATCACATCTTTTTTAGCTTTACCTTGAATCTCCAAAAGGTCCCATCCAGAAAATTTTAAAAAAGGCGCAAGATAGCCTCCTACATTATTATCATTAGCTGCGCCGGTTTCCGGTGAAAGAGTGACTACATGAGTCTTGCCGGTACCGGAATATTGAGTAACCCCGCAAATAGGTCCTGTACAAAAGATGATTTCATTTTCAGGGTCGTTCCATTTTGTCTTTGAGGAAACAGCATCCCACAAATACCATATACCATAACCACGTCCTCCGGTAAAGGTTTTCTTTATCTGAAGGTCGATGGGTTTTTCTTCAATCTTATTTTCTGAGAGGTTAATGTATAAACGCCTATCAGTATAACCTTTTTCTACTTTTCCCGGCTTGAATTCAAAAGAAGTTAATAATTTTTGTTTTTCTTTGTTTTCTTCAAACATTGATTCCCTTCCCCTCCATTAACTTTTATCAAAATTACAAGTTTTATAATATATTTTAAAAAATTATTTGCATTAAATTTTACCACATAACACTAAATGAAGCCACCTTGTCTCTTAAAAAATTAAAGCAAGATGGCTTCATTTTTTATTTTACTGATACAAAACTAAATATTCTTTAAACTTCTTTTACCTCCTTCACCTTAAGTTCAGGCAAAGGAAAGGAAATGCCAGCTGATTTTGCAGATATTGATGAAAATAGGTAAAGTAAAATTACCACTAATATTAACCCTAAAGGCAATACCAGACCTAGTGACATACCATTCCCGGCCAGAAGATAACCTAATATAGCTACTCCGGCAGCAGTGAGGGCATAAGGTATCTGAGTCTTAACATGATCCATATGGTCAGAACCAGAGAACATTGAAGACATAATAGTCGTATCAGAAAGTGGTGAACAATGGTCTCCCATAACCGAACCGGTCAACACCGCAGATATACCCAAAGGTAAAGGTACGCCCAAAGCCAAAGCTAAAGGAATTGCAATAGGCATGGCTATAGCCATAGTCCCCCAGGAAGTACCGGTAGAAAAGGAAATTATATTACAGATTATAAACATAACCATCGGTAGTAAAATCGGTGAAATAACCCCTTGGGCAGCGTTTACCACATAAGGAGCAGTTCCGATATCGCTACAAACACTACCGATTGACCAGGCAGAAATTAAGATTAAGTTAGCCAGAACCATCATCTTGGCTCCATCTATAAAGGCATCCATCATCTCAGCCAAAGTTCCAATTCTCTGAGCTTTATACATTATTATAGCTGTGATTACAGCAAACATAGCTCCCCATAAAAGGGCAGTCATTGCATCGGCATCAGAAATTGCGGCAGTAAATGATTCAGCAGAAGTACCTCCCCCGGTCCACCACATACCAAACATGCTAACTGCCACCAGGACTACAATAGGAACAACCATATTCATAGTCTTTTGAGGTATGTCTTCTAATACTTTTAATCTACTTCCACCAGAAAGTGGGATTGCTCCGTCTGCAAAGACTTTACCGGTGGTCCTTGTTCGATGTTCAGCTTTTAACATAGGTCCATAATCTCTTTGAGATAAGGCAATAGCAAGGACTAATATTATAGCAAAGATACTGTAGAATCGATAAGGTATTGATTGTAAAAAGATGGTATAAGGAGTTAAAGATACCGAAGTGCCTTCTATTGCATCACCGATAAGCCCCACTTCATATCCAACCCAGGTAGAAACTAGAGCTATAGAGGCGACCGGTGCAGCGGTGGAATCGACAATGTAAGCAAATTTTTCTCGAGAAATCCCTAATTTATCGGTTACTGGCATAAAGGCATTACCTACTATTGCAGTATTAGCATAATCATCAAAGAAAATGATTAATCCAAATAGCCAAGCGGTAAATTGCCCACCACGAGCACTTTTTACTTTATCAGTGATACTTTTTACAAAGGCTTGAGCACCGCCAGAAAGATAGATTAAACCGATAAGTCCACCGATTGCGAAGTCAAATAATAAAATGGTAGCATTCCAACTATCAGCTGCATTCTCTACAATATAGCCTAAGGTTTTAGTAACCCCTCCTATGGGATTCCAACCTGTCAGAATAGTAGCGCCTACCCATATACCGATAAAAAGAGAAGCTAAAACTTGTTTAGTTAAAAAACAAAGAACAATAGCTACCAATGGTGGCAATAAAGATAAGAAGCCGTAATTTTTTACTACTTCTTCTTCTTCTTCAGCCAAAGCCATTCCGGATAATATAAAGAACATAAATATCATCAAAGTCAATAATAATAAACCCTTATACTTGTTCCAGTAATACATTTTTTAATTCACCCTCCTTAATTTAAAAAATAAAATTTTTTCAAAACTTAATTACAGCTGATTTGTTGATTATTTTTAATCCTTATATATCACCCCCTGTCTTTAATTTTTTGACTCAAGATTTCTTCTAAATTTGGCTTGCCAATCTCTTGAAGTTCATATTTTACTCTGATTGATTTCTTGTTAATCTTAATAATTTTGGATAAATCAATAGGAGTACCAATAATCACTATATCACAATCAACAGCATTTATAGTATCTTCCAGTTCCTGAATCTGTTTTTTACCATATCCCATGGCCGGTAACAGTGTCCCTATCCCGGGATATTTTGTATAGGTATCTTTGATGGTGCCAATGGCATAAGGACGGGGATCTATAATTTCCTTTGCTCCAAACTTTTGAGCAGCAACTACTCCAGCCCCATATTTCATCTCTCCATGAGTTAAAGTTGGACCATCTTCTACTACCAGGACTCTCTTACCTCTAATAAATGAAGGATGGTCTATGGTAAGAGGGGAAGCAGCGTCTATCACTACTGCATTTGGTGCTAATTTATGAATATTCTCTCTAAGTAAATTTATTTTATCCGGATAAGCAGTATCTATTTTATTTATCACTACTACATCAGCCATCCTGAGGTTAGCCTCTCCAGGATAATAAGTCATTTCGTGTCCTGCTCGATGAGGATCGGTGACTACAATATGTAAATCCGGCTTATAAAAAGGCAGGTCGTTATTCCCTCCATCCCAAACAATGATATCTGCATCTCTTTCCGCTCTTTTCAATATTTCTTGATAATCGACTCCGGCAAAAAGGATGTTACCTCTATCCAGATGAGGTTCGTATTCTTCCCTCTCTTCAATAGTACAATGATAACGATCTAAATCAGCGTAATTTTCGTATTTTTGCCAGATCTGTTCTCTCAGATCTCCATAAGGCATAGGGTGCCTGATGACAGCTATTTTATAACCTTTCTTCTTTAATATGTCCGTTACTTTGCGAGTAGTTTGACTCTTGCCACAGCCAGTCCTTACCGCACATATGGATACCACAGGAAGGTTAGATTTTAACATAGTACTCTTGGGCCCCATTAATCTAAAGTCAGCTCCATTGGCCAATACGATTGATGCCTTATCCATAACATACTGATGGGGAAGATCACTGTAGGCTAAAATGACCTGATCAATTTGCTTTGTTTTTATTAACTCAGGTAATTCTTCTTCTGAATATATGGGAATACCTTCTGGATATAAAGGGCCGGAAAGTTCAGTAGGGTATTTTCTGCCTGCGATATCCGGGATTTGAGTAGCGGTAAAGGCAAGGATCTCGTAATTTGAATTGTCCCTGAAATATACATTGAAATTATGGAAATCTCTTCCGGCAGCTCCCATTATAATGACTTTAATTTTAATCATTAATAAAGCCTCCTGTTAATATTATTATATATTCGGCATAACTTTTAAAATTCCTCTTTTTTTATTTATTTTTTTTAATTTTTTATTAAACTGTACCATATATTCTCTTAAAACATGTTTAAAAGTCCAGGCAAGATTAGAACCCACCTTCTCCGAACCTCCAAAAACTAGAACCTTCATATTCTTTTCCTCCTTTTCTTGGTAATTTACTTAGTTGGTAACTGACTAATTAATTTTTTAAAGATAAGTCATAAGCCTAACTGATAAAAGATATCATTTGAAAACTCCTGCAAAATAAAAAAAGCAACTAATGATAGAGCCTGCATCAATTGCTTATTGTTTACTCTCTCATAAAACTTTACATCCTATGAGTATAGTATTTCTTAATTCAAGTTTCACTTAATACCCACTACGGACGGGGATTTCCCGCTGGATTAAATGTTACTAAAAAAATATATATAGTGATACTATCTTTGCAAAAAACTATATTTTAATATTGATAATTCCATCAAATACTCTCATGGCTGGACCAGTCATATATAAGTCGTTTTCGGTAATTTTTATTTCTATTTTACCACCTTTAACCATCACTTCAATATGATTTCCTTTTGCTTTTCCTAAAATAAAAGCAACAGCAGCACTTGCAGTAGCCCCGGTACCACATGCAAGGGTTTCGTAAAAAACACCACGTTCATATGTTCTGATCTTTAGTATATTTATTCCAAACACTTCCACCAAATTCACATTAATACCATAGGGAAAAAACTTTTTATTTTCGCTAATATTTTTACCAAACTTATTTATGTCCTCTTGATATACATCTTTTACAAAAATAACACAGTGAGGCTCACTGGAGTTAACTATAGAAACTTTTACTTCTCCTATTTCTGGAAAATCGATGGTTTTATCCAATAATATCTCGTCACCTGGAAACATAGGGATAAAATACTTCTGCATGTCTCTCATTTTTACTCTAAGCCTTCCCATATTCACTTGGTATTTAGCTCCAATCTTTTTAATATGTTTTATACCATCATTTGTTTTTATAATAAAATCATTTTTGTTTAACTTTTCACATAAGTGTGCTGCCACACATCTTATTCCGTTTCCACACATATCTGCCTCTGGACCTTGAGCATCAAATATCTTCAATCTGGTATCGGCATTCAAGAAAGGATCTAAATATAATATACCATCAGCTCCGATCCCAAAATGTCTATCGCAAAGATATTTCGCTAATTTTCCTCTCTTTTCAAAAGGTATTTTTTTGCTAAATTCTGTATCAATGATCACAAAATCATTTCCACAAGCTTGATATTTAAAAAATTTAATCTTCATTTTTAAACCCTACACGGATTAAAACTCTCTTAAGAAAATCATAAATAACCTCTGCTGTTTTCACTATGGTGTTTAATTCTACATATTCATCGGGACTATGATAATTTTTACCCTGAGGTCCAAAGATGTATGTTGGTAACTTCGCTCTTGAACCCAAATAGTTAAAATCTCCTACACTTGAAAAATAAGCTATTTTCGCTTGATGACCAGTGGCTGATAATATACTTTCTTTTATCGCTTTGGTGTATGGATTACTTTCTGACACTATATAAGGTCGGAACCCAGCACATTCCGGATGAGGAGCATCTCTAAATTTAACCGAAGCGCTTCCTTTTATGTCAGCCTTTTTAATTGCTTCTTCGACTTCTTTTCGAAGATAATTCCTATCTTCACCGATGGTTACATGTCTAAAAACTGAAAATGATGCCCCATCGGGCACAGAAAGTGGTGCACCTCCCCCTTCAATTTCTATTACGCAAATAGAACCTTTACCTAATTTTTCATGTGATTTTAGATTAGATTTTTCTAATTCAAGTAAGACTTTGGAGGCCTCAATAATAGCATTAATGCCTTTCTCGGGATTGGCTCCATGAACACTTTTTCCTTTTAGCGTAATGGTATATTTCCACCCGCCACGTGCTCCCAAACAAAGACAAGGAAAATCCATACAAGCAAAACCTGCAGTTGGCTCTGCGACAACCGCAACATCAACATTATTAATTAAGCCATCTAAGATTAGGGCATCAGTACCTAAGCCATATGGTCCTTCCTCATCACTCACTAAAGTATAGAGTATTTCTCCATTAAACCGATCAACGGTATTAGCAAAAGCCTCTACTGCTAACATGATAGCAGTTATTCCACCTTTCATATCAAGGGTTCCCAGACCGTACATCTTGTCCCCTTCAATTTCAGCACCAAGAGGATCTTTTGTCCAACCTTTACAAATTTGTACCGTATCCAAGTGCCCATTCAATAATACAGTAGGTCCTTCATCTTGACCTTTAAGCTTTCCAATAACATTTTTTCCCTGAAAATGAGTAATTTTGTTTTCATAAAATTCATGATATTTAACCGGCAGATTTCTTTTTTGAAACCAACTGTAAACATACTCCATAATTTCATCTTCATGAAAAAAGGGACTGTATATCTTAACTAAATCAGTTAATAATTCTTCTACCTGTGTACGATTAATGTATTCCTCATAAATAATGCTACCCATTATAACTATCCTTCTTTAAGATTTTATTTTACTTTCTTTGACGTCTTTCTAAGTTTTCCGGCTCTAAAGTAAGATCTATTCTATCTTTATTAAAAAGTTTGGTTAATCCTATTTTATCATCTAAGTAAGGATATTTTTTACAGTAATCACAATTTTCAGGGCATACACTACAATAATTTTTGGGTTGAGTATATGTTGCGATAACCCCTTCATAATTACGAAGGATAACTTTTCTCTCGTTCATTGATATCAGATACTGAGGCATAAGTGGAATTTTGCCCCCACCACCCGGAGCATCAATTATAAACTGAGGGACACATAGGCCAGTTGTATGCCCTCTAAGATATTCAATTATTTCAATACCCTTACTTACTGATGTTCTAAAATGCCCTATACCTTGGGATAAATCGCATTGGTAGATATAATATGGTTTCACTCTAATTTTAACCAGTTCATGTACTAATTTTTTCATAATCAACGGACAATCATTAACGCCTTTCAAAAGAACGCTCTGATTGCCCAAAGGGAAGCCCGCATCTGCTAACTTCTCACACGCCTCTCTTGATACTGAAGTAATTTCTTTAGCATGATTAAAGTGGGTATTAATATACAAAGGCTGATATTTTTTTAACATTTCTATTAACTCTGGTGTTATCCTTTGAGGTAAAGTGACCGGAACAGCAGTACCTATACGAATAATCTCTACATGGGGTATCTCATATATTCTTTTAATAATATTCTCTAATCTTTTGGTAGATAAAGTAAGGGGATCTCCTCCCGATAAAAGAACATCTCTGATTTGCGGCGTGTTCTTGATATATTCTATACCCATATCAATCTGATTTTCAGGCATGATTTTATCTGTCTCTCCCGCATGTCTTCTGCGTGTACAATGACGACAATACAAACCACATTGATCTGTCACTATAAAAAGTACTCTATCCGGGTATCTATGAGTAACACCAGGTACGGGAGAATCAATATCTTCATGAAGAGGATCTTCCATATCCTCCTTACTAACTTCTATTTCTTTTGCTGTGGCAATTGCTCTTTTCCAACAGGGGTCTTCTCTATCACCAGGATCTATCAAGGTTGTATAGTAAGGTGTTATAGCTATCCTAAGAAATTTTTCCCATTCTTTCATCTCTTTTATTTCCTTGGATGTCAGGTTTACTGCTCGTGATAAATCATCCACAGACATTATTCTATTATCAAGTTGCCATTTCCAATCATTCCATTCTTTGGGAGATATATTAGCCCAAAGAGGCATTTCTTTATAATTTCTCATTTTAATTCATTCCTTTCGTCTCATCTTTTTACCAAAAGCCATTATGTAATGTTATTAAGTGCTTTTTTTCTGCTTTTTCAATTTCAGCCAGATTTTTTTCTATTGGAAACTTGACTACGGGAGGATCAATCCTGGGCCAGTCGAACTTTGGGAAGAACTGATATTTGAACCGGTTTTGTTAAAGAGGGGTAAAATCTTACCCCTCTTTAACA
>CAYTVM010000044.1:0-8947 GCA_964441685.1 uncultured Atribacterota bacterium
TTTATGTGTTATAATAAAAGAAAAATGGATAGGCAGTAGGCAGAAACCAATTTCCTGTTATCTATCGAGCAAGCGAGACGCCTGTCCTACTGACGACTAAAAACTATTCACTATCGATAAAATAAAAAGGAGGATTTAAAAAATGTCGAAAGGAATATTATTTTCAGTTAAAGGAAAAAAATTAACTTATGTTTTCGTCACTTTAATATTACTACTGTGTTTAATGGTCATAGGGGTTAGTTATGCCCAAAGTCCCACTGCAGAGGAAATCCAAAAGATGAAAATCATTCAAATTATTAATCCTCACCCCCCCTTTTCCCTTAGGCTATGGATAGAGAGTGACCGAGGAGCTACCTTTGCACCCGGAGAGAAAATTAAAATTTCGTTCCAGACTTCTCAAGATTCCTATGTAAAAATTTATAACTATGATGTTGAAGGCAGAGTAAAAATTATCTTCCCCAATCAGTATTCACCACATAATTTTATAAGAGCAGGACAAATTCAATCTATCGAAGGAATAATTGACCCTGGATCCAGACCGGGTATTGAATATGTTCAGGGGTTTGCCACTACCAACCCAGTAACCTTTAACCAAAAGGAGGAGAATCTGATCTCTAAAGAATTTATGCCCGAAGTAAGCCCGGATTATAAAAAACAAACCCAAATCATGAAGGGCATAATAGTATCTCTACCTCCTACTACCTGGGTTTCGAGTAATTTATTAAGTTATACGGTAAGGCCAATTACTCCGCCGCCGCCACCACCTGCTAATTATGGCAGGATTATAGTCGCTTCCCAACCTCAAGGAGCCAGGGTGTATCTGGACAATGTTCAACGGGGAACGACCCCCTTAAATTTGGATAGGGTTGCTGCAGGCCAACATCAGATTAAGTTGACTAAGACTGGCTATCAGGATTGGAGTAATTATGTCTCAGTTTCACCTTCTCAGACTATTTCAGTTTCTGCTAATTTAATTCCTATAAATGAATATGGCTCAATCTCTATTTCCTGTAATCAGGGTAGTGCTGAGGTATTTTTGGACGGAATCCATAGAGGCAGAACTTATTCGAGTAGATCAGTAGTATTAGAAAATGTAGAAAAAGGATATCATGAACTCCTTGTAACTAAAATAGGCTATCAAGATTGGAGCAAAAGGATATCTGTTTCATCTTCTAAAACTACAAAAACTGTAGTTAATTTAGTTAGCCAGGTACTTGATGGTTCAATCTCTGTTTACTGTAATCAAGGCAACGCTAAAATCAATTTAGATGGAAATTATATAAAACGAACTTCTGCTAATAAATCGGTAGAGCTAAACAATATTGCAGAAGGGTACCACGAATTATTAATCACCAAAAATGGTTATCAGGATTGGGTTAGCACCATCATGGTTAAAACCAACCAAACTTATATGGTCTCTGCTTACTTAGCCCCTGAAATGAACTATAATGGTTCTATTGCTGTTTACTGTAATGTAAATGGAGCAAAAATATTTTTAAATGGAACCTATAAGGCAGCAACTCTGTCTTCTCAACCAAAAATATTGGAGGATATTACAGAAAGGGAATATGAAGTTACTCTAGTTAAGGATGGATACAGAACCTGGGTACAAGATATTTGGGTATATGCCGGTCAGGCTGCTTCTCTCTCTGTTCAGATGAATAAGATAGATTAATAAAGTCATTTTAATGAAAAATACCTAAAGTTAAAAGCAGATTAGAGCAACTTCTAATCTGCTTTTAACTAAAGCTTAATTTTTTCGTTATTTTCATTGAATCAATTTCCTTATTAATTTTTTATTAATAACCAATCGGTTATTTTTTTTGCTTTTTAAATCTAAGTAGATTTACAAGATGGAGGAATAAATAAATATGAATGAAGAAATAGATGTAGTCATCATCGGAGGAGGGGTTGGCGGCTATGTAGCGGCCATAAAAGCAGCCCATTTAGGGCTGAAAGCCGTCCTGATAGAAAAGGATAAACTAGGAGGAGTCTGTTTAAATTGGGGTTGTATTCCTACCAAAGCTTTGGTAAGTACTGCAGAACTAATCAACCATCTTCAAAGGGCTGAGGAATTCGGGATTCATGTTAAAGATTATTCTATCGATTTTCCCGCCATAATGAAACGGAAAGACATGATAACCGAAAGATTGTCTTCTGGAGTAGGACAGTTGATGAAAGCTAATAAGATTAGAGTAATAAGGGGAGAAGGGCAAATCATTGAACCGGGGAAAGTGGAAATTATCGGTACGACAGGAGAAAAAGAGATGATAGAAACCAAAAATATCATCATTGCTACCGGTTCAAAGGTGATGAGACTTCCTATCCCGGGTATAGATAGTGAAGGGGTGATCACCAGTGGTGGAGCCCTATCCTTGAGCGAACTGCCCTCCAGGATGTTAATTATCGGAGGAGGAGTAGTGGGTATAGAATTCGCCGGTATCTTTAAGGCTTTAGGGGTGGAAGTTACTGTCGTTGAGATGCTCCCCAGGATCTTACTACCCATAGATGAAGAGATAGCCTTCAGGCTTTCTCAACTCCTGAAAAGGAAAGGGATTGAAATTCTTACTGATTCCAAAGTTAAGGAGATAAAGAAGAACCATCAGAATTTAGAAGTTTTGATTTCCACCTCTGATGGAGAAAAAAAATTAGAGACCGAAAAAGTACTGCTAGCTGCTGGCAGAGTACCTGAATTGGGAAATATAGATGTTCAAAGGCTAGGTATCGAATTAGATGGGAAAGCGATTAAAGTAGATGAAAAGATGATGACCAATATTCCCGGAATGTATGCGGTCGGAGATGTGGTGGGCAAGATAATGCTGGCCCATGTCGCTTCCCGGGAGGGAATGGTTGCTGTTGAGAATATCGCCGGTAAAAAGGTTTTAATGGATTATAAAGTGGTTCCTAATTGTGTATTTTCTATGCCGGAAGTAGCCAGTGTGGGGCTAACTGAAGAGGAAGCCAGAAAAGAAAGCAATAACATTAAAGTCTCCAAATTCCCCTTTATAGCAAACGGTAAGGCCTTGGGCATGGGAGAGACTGAAGGAATGATAAAGATAATTGCTGATGCTGATACTTTTGAACTCTTAGGTTTTCACATCCTGGGAGCTCATGCCAGTGACCTGATTGCTGAAGCTACTCTGGCTTTATCTGTGGAAGCTACTGCTTTCGAGATTGTAAATACGATTCATGCCCATCCCACTCTGGCTGAAACTATCGCCGAAGCCGCTGAAGGAATAACCGGCAAACCTATTCATATATTCAGAGGGTAATTTATACAATCTGTCAATATTTTGAAAATGGGAATGACTCTATTTTTTGTATTTACTTTAATTTCTTAATAAAAAATAGACCTTTCCCATTTTAAGATAAGGAGGAAATTATGCGATTAAACGTGAAGGACGTTGATAAGTGTATTGGCTGCCAGAGTTGTATGTTTGCCTGTGCCCGGCGAAAAGGTGAAGCAGGTTTGGCTAGATCCAGTATTGGAATAAGATCCGCCGGAGGAATGGAACGAGGATTTATCGTCATTGTCTGCCGCGCCTGTTCTGACCCACCTTGCGCCAGAGTATGCCCTACCGGTGCTTTAGTCCCTAAAGAAGGCGGAGGGGTAAAACTGGATATAAGCAAATGTATTGGATGCGGATATTGCAAAGATGCCTGTATTATAGGGGCTATATTTTGGGATGATGAAATTAATAAACCGATGGTCTGCACCTATTGCGGCTATTGCGCTAAATACTGTCCTCATGAGGTGATAGAGCTTGAGAAGGGAGATTCCTGATATGTTTAAAGAAGATATCCTGGCCAATGTGCTTTATATCGATCTTTCTCAGAAAAAATATTGGGTAGAAAGAAGAGAAGACCTTTTTGAAAAATATTTGGGGGGCGCAGGAGTAGCTATTCAGCTTCTGAAAGAAGAATGTCCCGCTGGCAGTGACCCTTTAGGTCCGGAAAATCCTATTATATTTGCGGTAGGTCCCTTGACCGGGCTATTCCCTCTGGCCTCAAAGACTGTCGCTATGTTTAAGTCTCCTCATACCGGGAATCTGGGAGAGAGCCACTGTGGGGGAAGGAGTGCAGTAGCTCTTCGTTTAGCCGGATATGGGGCAATGGTAATAAAAGGAACAAGTTCTACCCCTTTGTATTTAGCCATTCATGGTGACCGAATCTACTTCAGGGATGCTTCCGCCCTGTGGGGGATGACCAGTAATTTTACGGTAGGAAGAATTATAAGACAAAAAGAACCGGGAGCCGGATTACGGACTATCATGCGCATAGGAGGAGCAGGGGAGAAACTAATTCCTTACGCCTGTGTGACGACTGAAACTTATCGGCATTTTGGTAGATTAGGCCTGGGAGCGGTGTTCGGAAGTAAAAAATTGAAGGCGGTAGTTATATCCGGAAAACATTCTCTTCCTACCGGGGATAAAACCCGGTATCGGAAGATATATGACCATATTTATAATGAGGCTACTTCCTCACCGGTGATGAAGAAGTATCACGACCTCGGGACCGCAGGGAATATCCTTCCCTTAAATGAATTGGGTGGACTCCCTACCCGTAATCTGAAAGAAGCGAAATTTGAAGGAGCCTTAAATATCTCCGGAGAGAAGCTGGCTGAGGGGTATTTAGGCCGTCGATTAGCCTGTTCTCACTGTCCGGTTGGTTGTGTTCATATTGCTGCGCTCAGGGAGCCTTACCAGGATGAATCATATTTCTATAAAACATCCATGATTTCTTATGATTATGAACCCATTTACGCCCTGGGGTCCATGCTTGGTATATCTGATGCTGAAGGACTGTTAAAACTGATTGACCAGATAGAAAGATTGGGTCTGGATTCCATGAGCAGCGGAGTCATTTTAGCCTGGGCTACCGAGGCTCAGGAGAAAGGGATTATTTCTGAAAAAGAGACTCAAGATATAAAATTTAGCTGGGGAGATTACTCCACTTATATCAAAGCAGTGCAATATATTTTAGAGCAGCCAAACCACTTCTATCAGGCTCTTGCCCGGGGAGTCGAATATGCTGCCCAACAATACGGAGGAGAAGATTTCGCCCTTGCTTTTGGTGGAAATGAAATGGCAGGATACCATACCGGTCCGGCTGCTCACATCGGCCTTCTGATTGGGGCAAGGCATAGTCATCTGGATAATGGTGGATACAGCATAGACCAGAAGATTTTGACCAAAGAGAAAATTAGTCCCGAAAAATTAGTCAAAGAATTATTAACCGAAGAACGCTGGCGTCAAATACTTTCCAGTCTGGTAGTTTGCTTTTTTGCCCGAGGGATTTATACTCCGGAGATTTGTTCCGATGCTCTCTCCTCGGCAGGATTTGATATTGCTAAAGAAGATCTGATGGGCATAGGAGAAAAGATTCACCGGGAAAAATACAGATTTAAAATTCAGGAAGAATTTTCGCTGGATAATTATCGTTTGCCTGAACGTATCTTTGAAACGCCCTCTTTAGTAGGTAAAATTGAAAAGGCTTTTGTGGACAAAGTAGTGAAATCCGTTAAGGATGAAATGTTTAAATAATACTTTGTCAAAAGACGGTGCTTTGACCGGCTTGATTAAATCCTCTGATAAAAGAAGCTTTTAAGTGAGATAGAATAATATACCCAAAAAATGAGAAATGCTTCCACCTAAAACAAATAGATGCCAGATGGGGTGGTGGTAAGGCAATCTTTTCCATAAATAAAATATTATGCCTAAAAGATAACAAGCTCCTCCGATAAAAAGCCAGGCAATCATTCCCCGGGGAACCATCTGTATCATTGGTTTTATGGCAATAATCGCCAGTAATCCCATCACCACATAAGATAATACCAATAAAGCTTTCAATTTATCCAGAAGGAATGTAGTGACAATAATTCCTGCTATCGCCATCGCCCAGGCAAGTCCAAAGAGAGTCCATCCCCAGGTCCCTCTCATCAGTGTAAGGGTAAGAGGGGTGTAGGTTCCCGCAATAAGCAGGTAAATTGCTGAATGATCCAGAATTCTAAAAATATTTTTTATCTTTGGGTTTACAAAGCTATGATAAAGGGTGGAAGATAGATAAAGCAAGAACAGTGTGGTTCCGTATATGCTGAAACTTGCTATTTTCCATGCATCACCACGCCTGCTGGCAAGAACGACTAAAATTACCAGAGCAGCGATACTTAAACCAACGCCAACGCTGTGCGTAATGCTGTTGGCGATTTCCTCACCCAAGGTCTGAGTTTTTAGTAAATGAGTTTGTGTTTTTAAAATATTTCTCTCGTTTTCTATATTTTTCATTTGATGAAATTTGTTCCATTTTCATTTTATATTTTAATAGGTTGATAAAAGCTTTTTAATAGATCATATCCATGTTAGAATTATGGCATATCATATAATTTAATAATACTATCATATGAATAATACATCAAGATTTTATTTAAATTTTTTCTATATCCTTTCTACAGATGTATACCGAGAGCGAGTATTTTTTTAGAATAGATAAAAAATATGATAAACTAAAGAGAAAAATAAGAAAAAGAAAGGGAATGCCTTCGCGTGATGGAATTTATTTTAATTTTATCAGGAATCATTTGTATCATTATAGGAATAATCGGCTGTATTTTTCCCGCAATTCCCGGACCTCCAATTAGTTATGCAGCCCTTATATTGCTCCAATTTGCCAAAGAAGAACCTGTTTTCAGCAAAAGTTTCCTGGTCAGGTTTGCTATCTTAACTATTGTAGTCTCCCTGGGAGATTATTTTCTCCCCCTGCTGGGAGCTAAAAAGTACGGTACCAGTAAGTACGGAATCTGGGGTGCAATATTAGGGATGATGGCTGGCATCATTTTCTTTCCTCCCCTTGGAATGATTTTAGGCATATTTATCGGTGCAATTGTGGGAGAGCTTATTGCCGGTAAAGAGAATTCAATGGCTCTAAAAGCCGGCCTGGCCACTTTTATCGGAAGTATTTCCGCCGTTTTTATCAAACTGTCTTTTTCCGTTGTCATGGCTTTCTATTTTTTTGTTTATCTTTTTAAAGGCTAAAAATGAAAGAAAAAAAGTAACTAAAATATTTATTCCGGAATTCGAAAGAATAAATAAAATTCTGAATGAGATGTCAAATGAATATTATAAAATGAATTCAAAAAAGGAGAGTGGAAAAAATGATCATTAAACATTTTAAAGCATTTGAAGGTCAACATTGTGAAACAACCGCAACAGGCAACTTGCTTCTACATCTAGGAATTAACTTATCCGAACCCATGCTTTTTGGATTGGGCGAGGGATTGAACTTCATTATCTGGAACATGAAAACCATGGATTTCCCTTTTATCGGGGGAAGGATTAAAACCGATTTATTAACTCAAAACATGACCAGGCACCTTCATTTAGAATTGAATGTCCGGGAAACGTCTTCACAAAAAAAAGCCTGGGAAAATGTCAGGGAAAATATTGATTCAGGAATTCCCGTGGGGATAAAGATGGATTGCTACCATCTGGATTATTTTACAAATAAATTTCACTTCGCCGGCCATTATGCGGCCATGTACGGATATGATGAAAATAATGGTTATCTGGCTGATACCAAGCAGCAAGGTGGATTGGTTAAGACCTCTTTAAAAAACCTTGAACTGGCCAGAAATGAAAAAGGGCCTATGTCATCTAAGAACCTTTCTTATACCATCCTGGCCACCAATAAAAAATATGACCTAAAGAAAGAAATCATGCGAGCCATAAGCGGTAACGCCAAGAATTACTTGAATCCACCCATAGAAAACATTAGTTATAAGGGCATCTTAAAGACCAGTAAAGAAATTATAAAATGGTTTAAGAGAAGTAAAGATGTTGAAGGAGACTTTAAAACAACCGCCATGTTAATGGAAAAAGCCGGTACCGGCGGGGCACTGTTTAGAAATCTTTATAGGGATTTCCTGAAAGAAAGTTATCAAAAAACAGGGGTAGAAGAAATAAAAAAATCTTACGAGATGTTTGTCGATATTGCCCGGCTATGGAGAGCAATTTCAAAATTGTTTATCAAAGCAGGAGATACCAAAGATATTGAATATATCTATAAGGCTTCTGAAATATTGGTAGAAATATCCGGTAAAGAGAAAAAAGCGATGGATATTCTGTTAAATGCTTGTCAGGGAAATGCTTTTTAAAAAGTGAATATCTTATAGCTAACATCAACAGTCTATCCTTGAAATTTTTATGCCGGTGTGATAAAAAGTAATTATAATGGAATAGCTTACGTAGATAAATATCTGATCAACCCATACTTTTCAGCTTGTTTGTTTGGATTTTACAGAAATAAAAATATGAATTTAATGAATAAGGAAGGAAAAAGATGTTTAAACTTATTTTAATCCTGGTACTCTTTGGATATATTTCTGGTTTTGCCAATGCTCAGATTCATTTTGAAACAGATAATATCACCACATCCGGTGGTGACCTGAAGATTACTTTCATCGGGCACGCAAGCCTGATCTTTAGCTTTAATGGAAAAGTCATTCATGTTGATCCTGACGGTGGGCTGGCGGATTACTCTACACTTCCCAAAGCAGATATTATTCTTATAACCCACGAGCATAGTGATCATTTTGATTTATCAGCTATTAAAATATTACGAACCAATCAAACCAAACTGATTCTTACGGAAACTTGTGCCAGGAAAATTTCCGGTGGTATGGTGATGAAGAATGGGGATGTTAAAATCGTTCAGGAGATAAAATTTGAGGCCATACCGGCATACAATATGATTCATAAGCGTGATAATGGTCAACTGTTCCATCCGAAGGGTCCAGGAAACGGATATATTCTGACTTTTGGTGATAAACGCGTCTATGTGGCCGGTGATACCGAGAATATTCCCGAGATGAAAAAACTACAGGAGATTGATGTGGCCTTTTTACCGATGAATCTGCCCTATACCATGACACCGGAGATGGTCGCTGATGCCG
>CAYTVM010000045.1:0-8873 GCA_964441685.1 uncultured Atribacterota bacterium
TAAATAAGTACCTGCTTTATCTACTAATTCCTCAACATCTGCCAAAGTAATGGGATAAATCAATCCTTCTACTAAACCTTTCCAGCCATCACGGATACCGAATACTTCATAATTAAAATCTTTAGCTCTATAGACTGCCCCTCTAATAGCCTGATTTAATCCACAACAATCTCCACCACCGGTTAAAATTCCAATTCTTTTTATCATTTTTTTTTATGCCTTTCCGTTAGAACCACAGACTCTTATTCTATCACGGATAATCTCTTTAGCTGCTTCTCTTGCCGGTCCTAATATTTTACGAGGGTCAATTTCTTCAGGATTCATTTTTATTATCTCTCTAATTTTTTCTGTAAATTTCATCCTGATGCGTGTATCAATATTGATTTTGCATATCCCTGCTGCAATGCCTTTTTTAATCTCTTCATCATTTGCTCCGGAGGCACCATGCAAAACCAAAGGAAGATCGGTTAATTCCCTAATCTTCTCGATTCGTGGAATATCTAATTTTGCGAAAGGGGTTCGACATCCGTGAATTGTTCCTACCGCAGCAGCAAGAGAATCTATTCCGGTTAATTCAGCAAATTTTACTGCTTCCTCGGGAACGGCCATACTCTCTTTTACTTTTTCCAGAGCAACTCCGGGTTCATCGCTATCGCCCATCTTACCTATCTGTCCTAATTCTGCTTCTACCGGAATATCACAAGCGTGAGCCATTTCCACTACTTTTTTAGTCATCTCTACATTTTCATCGAATGGTAATTTTGATCCATCATACATTAGAGAGGTAAATCCTGCTCTTAAACACTTTATATTCTGATAATAGTCTGTTCCGTGGTCTAAATGTAAGGCTACTGGTACTGTGGCTTTTTCAGCCATAACTTTCACTATTGCCACAATCATATCTAATCCGGCATATTTTATTGCTCCCTGAGAAGCTTGCAATATAACCGGTGATTTTTCTTCCTCAGCAGTTTCTATTATTGCTTGAATAATCTCCATATTATTCGCGTTGAAAGCACCAACTCCATACCTTTCCCTCTGGGCTTTTTTTAACATTTCTTTGGTTGTTACTAAAGACATTTCCTTTCTCCTTTCGTTTTTTAATACCATTTATTTTATAATAAACTATCTATAAATATCTATTTCTTCTAATTTAATCTGATAGTTTCTAAATTTTATCTATTATAACTTTTTTATTTTTTCATTTCAAGCAAGTTTGCCAATAAATAAATTTAATAAATTTGAGAATAACCTAAATTAATGATATAGTTTTAATACCAAATATTAATCAAAGGAGGAGATTATCATGCCAGATAATTATAATGAAGAAAAAGAGAAGATTATTAATCTTGCTGAAAAAATACCGAAATTAAAGTTTAGTAAAATATCATTCAGCATTATCTTAATATTAGTAATCGCTCTCTATCTTGCCAGTGGAATTTTTGTAGTTGCCCCTGATGAACAGGGAGTTGTTAGAAGATTTGGTAAATTTGTACGTATTGAAAGCCCAGGACTTAATTATCATCTGCCTTATCCCATAGAAACAGTGGTTACTCCGGCTGTTACTCAAGTAAAAAGAATTGAAATAGGGTTCCAAACTATTGGCTCAGGCTCACAAGCCCGATACCGGGAACTTCCAACAGAGGCATTGATGTTGACCGGAGATGAAAATATTGTCAGTGCAGAAGCGATCGTTCAATATAAAATAAAAGACCCGGTTAGTTATCTCTTTAATATTATTTTACCTGAAGAGACAGTTAAAAATGCTGCTGAAGCTGCTTTAAGGCAGGTAATCGGGGAGAGAAAAATAGATGATGCCCTTACTGTAGGAAAATATGAAATACAAGAGGAAACAAAAAAACTACTTCAAGATCTTTTAGATTCATATAAAGCAGGAATCTTCATAGTAGCAGTTCAATTACAAGATGTTAACCCTCCCAAGGAAGTACAAGAAGCTTTTAAAGACGTAGCCAGCGCTAAAGAAGACAAAAGTAAATATATAAATCAAGCTCAAGGATATGAAAACGATCTCATTCCAAAAGCCCGCGGAGAAGCGGTAAAAATGACCAAAGAAGCTGAAGGCTATAAGATTGAGAGAATAAAAAAAGCTGAAGGTGACATAGCTAAATTCAATAGCATCTTAACTGAATATAAAAAAGGTGAATATATCACTCAAGCCCGCCTTTATCTGGAAACTATGGAAGAAATTTTACCGAATATGAATAAAGTAATCGTCGATTTGAAGGAAAATCAATCTTTGGTAAATTTATTACCCTTAGGTGATTCAAGTATCCTAACTGCTCCTTCCAAGGAGGTGACCAAGTAATGAAAAAAGGAACACTATTAATAATACTTATTTTAGTAATCTTATTCTTGGCTAATTTAAGTTTGTTTATTGTTGACGAAACCAAGCAAGCAATCGTTTTACAATTTGGTAAACCGATAAGAGCGATTCAAGAGTCCGGCTTAAACTGGAAAATTCCCTTCATCCAAAATGTAGTATTTTTTGAAGACCGATTGTTAGTTTACGATGCTGCCCCGACTGAAATCATTACTAAAGACAAAAAGACTCTAATTGTGGATAATTATGCTCGTTGGAAAATTGTCGATCCTTTAAAATTCTTACAAACTGTTAGAGATTTAAATGGTGCCCAAACAAGATTGGATGATATTATTTATTCCGAATTAAGAGTTGATTTGGGTTTGTTTGATATGAGCGAAATAGTCTCGGAAAGAAGAGAAGGTATTATGAAAAGAGTCACCGAGATAAGTGATGAAAAAGCCAATACTTATGGAATACAAATTGTAGATGTAAGGATTAAACGGGTAGATTTACCTCCAGAAAATGAAAAATATATCTTTGATAGAATGAAAGCAGAACGAGAACGTATCGCCAAGCAATATCGAGCAGAAGGACAGGAAGAATCAGCTAAAATTATTGCAGAAACCGAAAGAGAGAAAACAGTTATTTTAGCGGAGGCTTATAAGACTGCTCAAACTTTAAAAGGTGAGGGAGAAGCAGAGTCAGTCAAAATCTATGCGGAGAGTTTTAATCAAGATCCTGAATTTTATAAGTTTTACAGAACTTTAGAGGCTTATAGAAAAACTTTTAAAGACAAAACTACTGTCTTGCTTTCTACTGATTCTGATTTTTTGAAATACTTAAGCAAACCCTGAAAAGACAGTATATAGTATCCAGTATCGAGTATATAGTATTGAGTAAATAATTAAGACAAATTTGCCAGATTCTCAAATCTTGAAAGTTTTTTATTTTTTTAGTCATTCTTTTCTTTCTTTTTTCTCTTTACTATATACTTGATACTATATACTCGATACTGATTTTACGCGATACTCGATACTAGTTATCCTATACGCTAACCGCTATACGCTAGTTATATCAATATTCCAATTCTGGATCTATTTGATTGTCCGGTTCTTCTCCATAATAAATTTTTACTATATTGTCAAAAATAGATTTTATATTTTCTTCTAATGCTCTATCGGTATATCCCGCTGTATGAGGACTCATTACTATATTATTTAACTTTTGAAAATCATATTTGCTCGGTAGTATTTTTCTTTGTTCCGAAGAGGGATATTGATACCAGGTGTCTATTCCTGCTCCCGCAAGATGATGTTCTTTTAAAGATTTGAATAAAGCTTCTTCGTTTATTACAGTACCACGAGAAATATTAATTAAACACTTCCCCTTCATAAGCTTTAATTCTTTTTCTCCAATCAACCCGCTGGTTTCCTTAGTAAGAGGAACGCTTACAACAATAAAATCTGATTCTTTAATCACTTTTTCTAAATCTTTTTTATCTCCCAAAAATTCCAAAGTATTTTTATTTTTTAAATCCTTCTCTTCTACCTTTCTTTTTAAAGCAAATACTTTCATACCAAAGGAATGACCAATTTTAGCAATTTCCCATCCAATCGAACCTAATCCTACTATTCCTAATCCTTTCCCCTGAAGTTGAACGGTTGGTTCTTTGGTAGAAAACCCATGCCATCTGCCTAGTTTTAAATCTCTATGGTTAGTAACAATGTTTTTTGCTAAAGCCAAAATAAGAGCAAAGGCGTGTTCGGCAACTGCAGTCTTGTTGGCATGGATATTACAAATAAATATATCCGGGTAATTTTTATACAAGTTAAAATCTAATTTATCTACTCCTGCAAAAGGAATCTGAATTAATTTTAATTTTTTAGCTTTTTCAAGATCTTCTTTGTTAAAAGTCCCGCCTATTATTACTTCAACTTCTTTAAGATATTTTTTTATATTTTCTCTATTATCTGTTTCAGGGATAATAAAATCTAAATTCGGTTTTGCCTTTTTATTTAAATCATTAAAGGCCTTCCCCCATAGTTGTGGATTTACCATATTACTTAGTATTAAAATTTTCATCTTTGGCCTACTCTTGGTCTCTTTTTTTCTTTCTGATTCTTGTAAAAAGTTCCGAACTGCCATTATATGCTTGCACTCGAGTTTTAATTTTCGAGCTCTTCTTAAAAAATCTACACACTCACACTGAGGTATCTTTATATCAACCTTGTAAGGTTTTCCTGATTTTGAACTACTTACTAAAAAATAATTATCTTTTTTTTCTACTTTTAAATCTTTGGCAGCCTTTTCCCTTTTTTTTATTTCTTCTTCAGCCAGAGCTCT
The DNA here is from genome assembly GCA_964441685.1 of uncultured Atribacterota bacterium. Taxonomy (GTDB): domain Bacteria; phylum Atribacterota; class Phoenicimicrobiia; order Phoenicimicrobiales; family Phoenicimicrobiaceae; genus Sediminicultor. The sequence goes on from CAYTVM010000045.1 coordinate 4,667, forward strand.
CTTAGCTAAGCTATCAGCCATAAAGTTATTATCTCTTTTATCCCAGATAAAATATATCTTGCCCGAAATAGTCTGAACAATTTCTTCAACCCGACTAAATAATGGCATGATTCCTGTATCTCTTACTTTATATATTTTATTTAACTGTTTAACTACCAGTTGGCTATCACAATATACATCTATTCTATCCGGTTCTATTTTTTTTACTTCTTCCAATCCTCTAATCAAGGCTTTATATTCAGCAATATTATTGGTCCCATAGCCGATAGCTTCACTTATTTTTTTAAATAATTCTCCATCCTTATAAATGACAATTCCGATTGCCATATTCCCCGGATTGGGATAACAAGCACCATCTACTCTCATTAATATCTTACTCATTTTTCTCAACTTCCTTATTAAAATCATTTTTTAATATTCTTCTAATTAAATCTATTACTTCTTTTGGTTGTTTGGCGTAAATTAATTGTTTGTCCTCTTCGTATTTTCTAAATAAAGGACCTAAATCAAAATTTAAAGAAATCACTTTTTTACCAATATTTAAAGCCAAAGCAATCTCAGAAATAGTCCCAGTTCTTCCGGGAAGTGCAACGACTACTTTGCTGGTTAAAACATTGATGTAATTCCGGGAAAGGCCTGCTCCACTCAATACAGGAATATCGATATATTTGGAAGCCCACTCCGCGTCTGTGCCTGGTAAAATACCCAGGGTTAATCCACCATTTTCTTTTGCGCCTCGAGCCGAAGCTTCCATAATTCCAGAAGCTCTTCCGCCATTTAACAAAATCCACCCTTGTTTGGCAATTAGACCGCCCAAATGACGAGCATCCTCATAGTCACCATCGCTGACTATTTCTCCTCCTCCCATAACTCCGATAATAATTTTACGTATAATAATCTCCCTTCTCTCCTCTTATATTTAATATAATTATTATAAATTACAAATAATTTTTTATCAATTTGATCGAAAACGTGGCATAATCTTTCTTTTTATAGTAGAATATTAATGGTAATATTATATATTAAAATACTTTTTTTGTCATATCTGTTAATTGCATTATCAAGTATATCGCATCGAGTAACGAGTAAAAAAAGAGAAAAGCTATATATATTAGGCAAAATAAATTCGGATCTTGTATTGCTTATTAGTTAAATAAATAGAAATTGAATTAAATTTATTTTCGAATTAGGTAGGAGTAGAAATAAACATGGATGAAAGAATAAAATATGCCTTTGAACATACTGAAATATTACGAAGACCAAAACAGTTAATATCCACCTTTGGTTCTTCGGTAATTCATTATTATGTGCTCACCGAACCGGTATATTCTGAATTTACTAAGAATGATTTAGAAACTGTGGTAAGAGAAGGAAAGGTCAGCTGGTATCAACCAAAATTGCTTACGTCTACTTATATGTTAAGGATAGAGGGATTTAGTAGAGAAGCTAAAAACGCATTTGAAACTTTGGCCAGCCAATATCCTGACTTAGCAGGCATTCTTTATAAATTTAAAGTCAACAAAGAACTTGACGAAATGAATTTCGTTTCTGGACCTTTGTTAACCGTAGCAGAAAATATTAATAATAGGATAGACAAAAAGGGAGATTCTCTTTGCGCTGTTATTAAGGGCGTATCAGGTCTCTGGGATGTATCCCTTTCTAAATTTATTTTAGATATGATGATTAGAAGTTTGTATTCTGCTCAGATACCTGATTTTACCAGCAGAGGATTTGTAGGCACAAACCAAATTGGTCAAGCTATTATCACTAAAGATAGACATGGTGTTCCAGTAGCTGCCCGAGAAGAAATAGAAAGATTATTTAATTTAACAAAAAAAGGAGAATTGGAACCGGTTAGATTAAAAGAAGAATTGGATAATTGGGGATTATTCGAGCAGTATCAAGATAGATTTTTTAGTCTTTTCAAAAAGAGGTAATAAAGAAATGAGAATAAAAAGTGCATTAGAAATTGCTATGGAAAAAATTAACAAGGCAAATAAATTAACTCCAGAAGAAAAAGAAAGAATAAAAGCAGAAGAAAAGATTAAATCTTTACTTGCAAAATATTATAAAGGCCAAATTACCTCTAATGATTTATGGCAAAAATTAAAGGGAAATAAACCTTCAATGTTAAGAGAAGCCCAATCAATTCTAATAAATTCTTTAAGTTTTAAAAACTCTAAAGATGAATATCAGATAAGAAAAGATGCTATTTTGGCCATTGAGACATTAAAAGAAGATCAAAATACCTCATCTATTGAATCAACTTTAAATGAAATTAACCTCAAAAAAAAAGAGTATCAAAAGAAAAAAGATGAGGTTGAAAATATTTTAAAAAAAGAGATTAAAAAAAATCCTAAAGCCAGAATAAAAACAATTAAACAGGGAGATAAACTTGCATTTATACAATTGAGTGCAGAAGAAGCCCTACAAGAAAATCCTCAGTGGAAGAATTTTATCACAAAGCATGAAGAAGAATATAATAAAAACTTTAAAAGTATTAAAAAAAAACTAATGAATATTATATAAAGGCTTTAAAATTATAGAATGTTTTTTTAATTTTTAACCCCTATCTTATTCTTTCTTTACTCTTTGTTTTATTGCTTTAAAAACAAAATCCGGTTTAGCTCTACCTTTGGTACAACGCATAACTTGACCAACTAAATAATTTAAGGCCTTCTCTTTCCCTTGATTAAAATCTTTTATTGATTTAGAATTTTCTCTTATTACTCTATCCACTATTTCCATCAATTTATTTTCATCTGTAATCTGAGTAATTCCATTTTCATTCACAATCTGAGAGGCATTTTTACCCGTCTTAAACATTTTTTCAAAGACATCTTTGGCCATCTTACCACTGATTATTCCCTCATCAATAAATTTCAACATCCCAACTAATTTTTCCGGAGAAATAGGAGAATTTTCTATCTCTACTTTACCTTCATTTAAATAACGTATTAAATCTCCCATAATCCAATTACTTAATACTTTGCTATTAGAATATAAAGAAACAGCCTTTTCATAATAATCACCCAATGCTTTACTTGAAGTTAATATCTCGGCATCATATTCGGGAATCTGATAATTTTTTATAAACCGTTCTCTTCGTGCTTCAGGTAATTCAGGAAGATTTCTCCTGATTTCATCAGTTATTTTTAAATCTACTCTCAGGGGTGGGAGATCCGGTTCAGGAAAATATCGGTAATCATGGGCTTCTTCTTTGTTTCGCATAGAAATGGTAATGTTCTTTGATTCATCCCAATGCCTGGTTTCCTGTACTATTTTTTCTCCCTCATCCAGGAGTTTCTTTTGACGGTTCACTTCAAATTGTAAGGCTTTCTTCACCGCTTTAAAAGAATTCATATTTTTTATTTCTACCTTGGTACCCATAGCACCTGTTTTTGCATCTCTCAAGGAAATATTAGCATCACAACGCATGGATCCTTCCTCCATATTTCCGTCACATACTCCTAAATGCTGTACTATACTTCTTAATTTTACCAAGAATATTTGCGCTTCTTCCGGAGAACAAAAATCAGGTTCAGTGACAATCTCTGCCAGAGGAACCCCACAACGATTGTAATCTGCCAGAGAATAAGGTGAGGAAGTAATATCTCCTTCATGAACCAGTTTCCCAGCATCCTCTTCTATATGAACCCGGGTAATTCTAATCTTACGTTTTACTTTGCTCTCGGGGAGAGAAATTTCCATATAACCACTTACCCCCAAAGGACTATCGTATTGAGAAATCTGATAAGCTTTGGGTAAGTCGGGATAAAAATAGTTTTTCCGGTGAAATCTACTCACCTGATTAATGCCACAATTTAAAGCCACTGCAGTTCTTATGGCAAATTCCAAGGCTTTTTTATTAAGTACGGGAAGTGAACCGGGTAAACCTAAACACACCGGACAGGTATTGATATTGGGTTCTTTTCCAATGTAATCAGTGCTGCAATGACAAAACATTTTTGATTTAGTCATTAATTGGATATGAATTTCTAAACCAATCACTACTTTTTCTTTCATTCTATTCCCTCCTTATCTTCTGCTGATTTTATCGATGGTTTCTTCTTTTCTGCATCGTTATTTTGTTCAAAGTTAAAGGCTGCTCGAAGTATGGTCTCTTCACTAAAATGCTTGCCGATAATTTGCAAACCTATAGGCAGATTATTTTTATTATATCCACAATTAAGAGAGATTGCAGGAA
>CAYTVM010000046.1:0-8871 GCA_964441685.1 uncultured Atribacterota bacterium
TCACATTAAAAGTAGTAATTCGGATATATCCAAGGTTATTATTCCTCCCCATTACTTCCTTTTTTACCGCTTTAACTTCGATTATATCTCGGATTATGGTGATTCCTAAAAGTGCCTCTACGTTTTCTCTTTTAATTCCTAAGGTAACTTCGGTTCCTTTCTCTCCCCTTAAAATATTAACTGCTTCATTTAATTCCATTCCTTCTGTTGACTTCCCGTCAATTTCTACTACCTTATCTCCTGCTTTTATTCCTGCTATATATGCTGGGGTATCCTCAATAGGAGAAATAATGATTAATTGTTCATCTTTTATTGAGATAATTATCCCCAATCCTCCAAAATGACCTAAAAACATATCTTCCTGTTCCCTTTTAAGGGCTTGAGGATCCATATAACGAGTATAGGGGTCGTCAAGAGCTTTAAGCATACCTTTTATAGCCCCTTGAATAACCTTATCTATATCTATATCCTTCTTTACGTATTCAAATTTTACCAAATTCAAAGCTTCAAAGAAAGGCTCTAAGTTGCTAAATAGTTCCTCTTCGTAAGTCTTACCATTTGCCTGAACATTGTAAAATATAAATCCACCTATTATAGAAACCAATACAAAAATCGAAATTAAAGTAATCGTTCTCTTTCTTTTTATATTTATCAAAATTATCACCGTCCAATTTTTAGAATATTTATATTTATAGCCAATTCATAGGGTCAGTAGGTTTGCCTTCCACCCTAACTTCAAAATGTAGTCTGGTAGAGGAAACACCGCCGCTATCACCTACCTGACCTATAGCTTGTTCCTTTTTTACTTTGTCTCCAATTTCTATTAATATTTTAGAAAGATGAGCATACAAAGTAGTAACCCTTCCACCATGATCGATAATTACTATCTGCCCATATCCTTTTATATTTCCAATATAAATTACCTCTCCTGAACCGGCTGCATGAACTACCTCCCCAAGAGGGCCACTAATATCTATTCCAGAATTAAAAGTAAAAGTATTAAATTCAATATTTTTTTGTCTTCCATACCCAGAAATTAATTCACCCCGAATAGGTAGGGCTAAAATTCCCTTTTTAGGTTGTAGGACGACCGTTGGGACTTCCTTCTCGGAAGTCTTTTTAGATTTGTCTTCCTGCTGTTCATAAATTCTTTCTATTATATTTATTATTTCTTGAGAAGATTGCTCTAACTCTTTTAAAGATTTCAAATATGCTTCTTTTTGAGAATCTATCTTGTTAATTATGGATTTTTTAGATTTAACTGAAAAATCAATATTTTCTTTTTCTTTCTCTACCTCTTTTTTTAACAAATTTAATATATCTTTCCTATTCTCCAAGTTTATTTTATTTTCTTCTATTTTTTTCATCTGCTGGCGAATATCACTAATCACTTCAGCATCTAAAGACAAAATATTTTTTGTATATCTGAAACGGGTGAGAAAATCAGAAAAGCTTTCACTGTTAAATAGAATTTCTAAGTAGCCAGTTAAGCGTTGTTTGTATATCTGTTTTAATCTGCTTTCTAAAACTTTAGTCTTTTTCTTTAGCTTTTCTTTTTCAACAACAATTTCATCTTCCGCTGCTTTTATCTCTTTTTGGGCAAACTGTAAATCTTTTTCGATAATTTGCAATTCTTTCTCTGTATCTTGTAAAAGTTTTTCAATTTTATGAAGTGTTTCTAAATAACCAATTTCTTTCTTTTGTAAATTATCAATTTCATTTTTAACACTTTTAATCTGTTGTTCTATTTTTTGTAATCTCCGGTTTTCCTCCTTTATTTTTTGATTGTAGTCTTCACTGCTTTCACCATAGCTAAAAAAAACAGCAAATAAGATGAAGGTTAAAACCAATATTAATGAAGAAAATATTTTCTTATTTATAAAAACTAACCTCTTTTCATACATCTAAATATTTTCCTACCGAAAACATACTCCCTAAAATTCCCACTAAACTCCCTAACAGTGCAATAGCTATACCTATGGGTAATAAATCTATAATGTCTACTACTAATGGTAAAAAAGGAATGATTTGGTGCACTTTATTTATCGCAAAAAAATAAAAATTATATAAAATTATTATGGAAAGAACGCTTGAGATAAAACCCTGTAAAAAGCCCTCAATTATAAAAGGCCATTTAATAAACCAGGAAGTAGCTCCCGCCAAGCTCATTATTTCAATTTCATTTCTTCTGGCATACACTGTGATTTTTATTATATTAGATATAATCAAAATAGATGCAAAAACCAGAAGAGCTAGTACTAATATTCCCGCTCTTCTAAATAGATAAGTAAAATTTAACAATCTTTCTGCTGTCTCTCGGCCATATTCAACTTCTTCTACTTTTTCAAACTTAGCTATCTGGTTAGCAATTTGTTCAATTATTTTAGGATCTTTTATCTGTATCTCTAAAGAAGCAGGAAGCGGGTTTACTTCCATAGCACTTAGTATATCTTTTTGCTCTCCCAAATCTTTTAATAAACGCTGGTAGGCTTCTTCTTTAGGTATAAATTTTACCTCTTTTATCCCATCTATTAAAGCGATGTTGCCTTTTAAATTGTTTAGTTCAACTTCGGAAATTTTATCTTCTAAATAAACTACAATCTCTAATTGGGATTCTAAATTTTTTAGAAAAAGACTGGAATTTATAGAAATTAATAAAAACATTCCAATAATAATTAAAATAGTAGTGATGCTTAATATTGTTGCCATACTCATCAAAGCGCTTCTTCTAAAACTAAGCAGAGCCTCTCTAAAATAAAATCTCATATTCTCAAAAATCATCTTAATATATCCCTCTTTGTGTATCTTTTATTATTCGTCCTCGCTCCAACCTCACTACTCGCTTCTTAGCTTTATCAACCATAAGTTTATCATGAGAAGCCATCACAATAGTAGTTCCTCGGATATTTATGTGAAATAGAAGCTTCATAATCTCCCAGGAAGTGTAAGGATCTAAATTGCCAGTTGGTTCATCAGTAAGCAATATTAATGGTTCATTAGCAATAGCTCGGGCAATACATAATTTCTGCTGTTCTCCTCCAGATAATAAATGTGGTTTTATTTTCTTTTTATGTTCCAACCCTACTAAATTAAGGACCTTCTTAACCTGTTGTCTTATCTCAAAATTAGTTGCCCCAATTGCCTTTAAACCAAAGGAAATATTTTCATATACCGTTCTATCATAAAGTAATTTAAAGTCTTGGAATACGATACCTATATTCCGCCTTAAATAAGGTATATAACCGGGTTTAAGTCGAGCTATGTTTATCCCATCGACAATTACCTGTCCCTTGGTAGGAACAATCCCTCGGTAAATCAATTTTAATAAAGTACTCTTCCCGGCCCCGGTATGACCCACTAAAAATACAAATTCACCCTTTTTTATATGGATATTGATATCTCGTAAAGCCTGAATTTTATTGGGATAATTTTTATCCACGTGAAACATTCTAATCATATTTAACGGTAACCTCAATAGTTATGGGTTTAAAAAGTTAAAAACTAATTCATTATTTATTAGAGCTTTTTCTTCTAAATTATTTACTTTTTCGAGTAAAATATTTTTTATTTTATCATTATTTTTTCTAAGATATTCTATTTTTTCTTGAATATTTTTTAAAGTGGTACTTTCATCTATCTCTAACAGCAGTTCAGATAATCCCAAATCTTCTATAAAATATTTCACTTTAGGATCATAGTTAAAAGCTATAAATGGAATATTGGCCATACTGGAAAATATAATTGAATGAAGCCTCACCCCAATCACCAAAGATAATCGGGACATGACAGAAAGTAATTCCTCAGGTTCAAGCTGTATTTTTAATACCTCAGCCTTGTTCTTCATCAAAGATAATATTTCTTCACTAACATACAAATCTTCGTTAAATTGAAAGGGGAAAAAAATTATTTTTGCCTTATAATTTTCAATTAGATAATCAGCTGCTTGGGCAAATATTCTTTTTGAATCTGATCCATTGCTTTTATATCCTCTAACCGAAACCCCAATTAAGGGACGATTATCCGAATTAATCAATTTCTTAATATAAGGATAACTATCCATGGTATGGTTAATATTTTTTTTCTTTAATAAAAAGACGGGATCAGAATTCACATATATTGATGGTTTCACCACTTCTAAATTTTCTAATAATTCTTTAGAGGGGTTATCTCTTACGGTAATTAAATCAATCTTATTTAAAATCCACTTTATTAGTTTTTTGTTAACCTGCTTATTTACCGGGCCAATACCCTGAGCATAAATCATAACCGGCACTTTGACTATTTTTGCTATCAATATCAATCCCAGGTAATATAATATGCTCCAGCCTTTTCCGGTTGAGTCTTGAAGTAATCCCCCGCCCCCGCTAATAAAAAGATTAGTATCTCGTAAATTACGGATAATATCAATTAAGTGCAGTCGTTCTATGGCTTTTACCTGATGCGCTTGAGAGGTCTGTAAGGGCCTATGAGAAAGAACCACTATTTTAATTTGGGGTATCTTTTTTCTAAAGGCTCCAACCATAGATTTAAGAATAGCTTCGTCCCCGGTATTATTAAAACCATAATAACCGGAAATCATTATCTTTGCTATGGTTTTAGACTTTTTTATCATTAATATTTTTCCTAAATATTTTAACCATATAATAAAATATAGTCACTACCATTAATCCTAATGCTAAACCTAACCATACCCCGTTAAAAGTGCGTAGCATCGAAAATAAAAAGGGAGTATGAATATGACAAAAGGTATTAATTAAAGTAACCGGACCTATGACACCGATGATAATTATCGGAATTTTAAATTCTTTTATCTTCATGAAATTCATACTCATTGCCAATAATAAAGCGGGATAACCTATTAAAAATTCTTTGTTTCTGGGTCGAGCGATTAAAGTCTTTTCCAAGAATATTCTTATCTTCTCCTCAATACTCAACACAGGGAGAAAAGAAAAATTACCTGAACGAGAAATATAAATTACCAAGAATACCGCAAAAAATATCATTATAATTACATGTTCAATCAGGATAGGCTTCTTGATATTTTCTAAAATCATTAATTTTCCATTATTCACCTTCAACCACATTATTATTAGAACCAAAAGAAGTGGGGCTAGATAAGAAACCTTTATTCCGCTAAACTGTTCTATTCCCAACATAAATTTATTATTGCTTAATAAAGCTGCGATTAACAGAGCACCAGATAAGGTAATTAAAATTATCTTGAAAAATCCGATTAAAACTTCTTTTATCATCAGAAGAAAATTGGGATTATTTTTAGAAATATCTCTAAAACTTTCTGAATGATAGCCATTATTATCCTCTAAGAAATATTTTTCATTACTGATAATGGCTAAAGTAGGAAATATTACAGCTGTCAATAAAGCCATTATCTTTATTAGAAAGATTTCCTGATTTAAAAAAAGCAGGACTAAAGAAAATAATATTCCTAAAAATAGCAGAGAATATTGTTGAATTTTTTTTATTTTGAAAAGATTTTTCAAGAAGATTAATCCGCCAGAAATAACACCCAGAATCAATAAAAGAATAAATATTTTTGATTCTTGATAGTTAATAGAAAGAATACTAGCCCTTCCCGTGCTAAAACCATTTACCTTCAATTCTTCTTTTATATTTTCAATATACGATACATTTTCCTCAATAAGATCTAAGTCAGATTTCATAAAGGGCTTGATATAAAAAATTCTCACTTTTCTTTCTTTGGCAGCTCTAATCCACCTTTCTATGGCTTTCTGTTTAGAAATGATTTCCATCTCTTCTTTGGTAATACTGTGAACTCTAACTGCTAATTGACTTGCAGAGTGAGCAATTATTTCGATTCCTTTTTGGCCGGCAAATTCTATAATTCCGAAAGGATATCCTTTTATTTTTAGAAGTTCTGCGGTGTGAATTAAATTTTCTTTTAATGGATAACCTAAGGCTGTTTCTCCCTCAAAAATTATTCCTGAAATCTTTCCGACTTTATCACTTTCTTTAAATTTAAACTCTATATCTTCCTTATTAATTTGAGAGAAATCTTTAAAACGTAAAATGATTTGAAATCCCAAATTTCTTATTAATTGAATATCTTCTTCTGAAAATCCCAAGCCTAAATCAATCAGTTTTTCTTCACTCCCTTTTACTTTTAAGCCAATATAAGGGAAAAAACCTAGATCTCTTACTAAATCTTCACCTAATTGTCTTTGTAAATTATCCTTTACTCTAGAATAATCGTTTTTAGCATTAAATATAATATAAGCTTCCCCTGATGAAGATTGGAATTTTTTAAAGGGATCAATTGATTTTAAGAAGAAATTTAATTTATCAAATTCTCTATCAGGAAAAAAGAGTATCTTTCCAGACAAAGCGAGGCTTTCAAGAGTATCTTCGTGAACAGCTATTGAATTAACTCCAGAGTTTTTTATTTTAGATAACAATTCAATCTCATCATCACCTTCCTGGTAAGACAACTCTCTCAATTCACTCAGACTCATAACCAATTCTACTTGCTTAAAATTACTCTCTAATTTAGACCGATTATAAGTTATAATTCCGGTAATTACTAAAGCAACACTAATGAAAAAAATTAAAAGCAAATTAAATTTTTTAGGCATAATAACATTTCCCTTACCTTCACTTAATATCGGATAAACTGAAAATATTTTAGCATATTTATAATAAGAAGTAAAAAAATCAATTTGGTAAATTATTAAATTTGCCAAATTGATCAATTGTTAGTATTTAGTTAGATAGTTAACTGGTTTATTGGTTACTGAGTTTAGAATTAATTTTTCACTATACTAATTCCTCAACCGGATAACCAGGTAAACAACTAACTATCTAACTAAATATATACGCTCCACGTTAAACGCTATACGCTAGAATACGATATACTAATTTTATTGTAATAAAGTCAACATTACTCCAGCAGCAACTGCAGTTCCAATGACTCCGGCTACATTAGGTCCCATGGCGTGCATTAATAAAAAGTTGCTCGGATTTGCTTCTTGTCCTACTTTTTGAGCCACTCTGGCAGCCATAGGTACTGCGGACACCCCAGCAGCGCCAATCAAAGGATTAATATTCCCACCGGTAATTTTATTTAATAACTTCGCAAATAAAACCCCTCCGGCAGTTCCAAAACTAAAAGCAATTAACCCCAAGACTATAATTTTAATAGTATTAAGAGTTAAAAAATATTCAGCTTGCATAGTAGCTCCTACACAAGTAGATAAAAATATGGTGATGATATTGATTAATTCATTTTGGGCTGTCTTAGATAATCTATCCACCACTAAACTTTCTCTAAATAAGTTCCCCAACATTAACATCCCGATAATGGGAACTGAAGCTGGTAATAGTAGACCAATCAAAATAGTTGAAATAATGGGAAAGAGTATTCTCTCTGCTCGGGATACCGGCCTGAGTTGTTTCATTACTATTTTTCTTTCCTCCGGTGTAGTCAATAATTTCATGATGGGAGGCTGAATTATAGGAACCAACGACATATAAGAATAAGCCGCCACTGCCACAGCTCCCAATAATTGAGGAGCCATTTTCACGGTAAGATAAATTGCCGTTGGTCCATCTGCTCCACCAATAATTCCTATAGAAGCACCTTCCTGAATATTAAATCCTAAGAGCACTGAACCAACTAAAGCAACAAATACCCCTACTTGAGCAGCAGCTCCTAAAAGAAAGGTTATCGGATTGGCTAATAAAGGACCAAAATCAGTCATTGCTCCAATTCCCATAAATATTAAACAAGGATATACTTCATGTTTTATTCCCCAAGAAATAAAATATAAAAGACCGCCCTCTTCCATTATTCCGGTTATGGGTAAATTTACTAATATTGCTCCAAAACCAATAGGTACAAGAAGTAAAGGTTCACACTTCTTTACTATGGCAAAATATAATAATACTCCTCCCACAATAAGCATAATTATATTGCCTAAAGTAAGCGCAGCAAATCCTGAAAGAGTAAATAAAGAAAGGACTTTCATTAAAAGATTCATTTAAATTCTCCTTTCCATTTTAACCTATGACCATTAAGACATCGCCAGTATCTACCATATCGTTCGCGGCTACATTTATCTTTTTTATATTTCCAGAAGTATTGGCTATAATTTCATTTTCCATCTTCATTGCTTCTAGGATTAATAAAGTATCTCCGTCTTTTACACTATCTCCTTCAGATACCTTTAGCTGAAGTACTTTGCCGGGCATAGGTGCTACTACTTCTTCTCCAGCTACCGCTACACTTGGCGTTTTAGATTTAGATGGTGTTGGGCTATTTGAAACCTTTGTAATTTCCGGTTTCACTGGTTCTTCTTTTACCTTTGCAGCTACAGGCTGAGAAGCAGATATATTTTCTCCTACTTCTTCCACCTCTACTTCATACACTTTACCGTCTACTTTAATTTGAAATTTTCTCATTTTATTTTAGCTTCTCCTTTTTCTTCAATTTTAATATTAATTATTTTCTTTCTAACATTAATTCTTGTCTCCCCATAGCCGTCCAGGGATCCATAGCAGATGATTTATATTTTTTGATACTTACTACTTTAAATTCACTTCTTTGATTTTCTAAAAGTGAAGCTACTGCAGCAGTAATTACAGCTACTAATTTACCATTAACCTCTTCTTTTTCTTTTATTGAAGTAATACTTGATGGTGGGGAAGCGACCTTAACTTCCTTAGGTATCCTTTTTTCTTTTTTAACCCCTACAATGTTCTTTAAGAATACCATAACTAAGGCTAATCCACCCAGAACTATAAATACTAAAATCATATCTATAACTGCTACTTGTAGAGCTCCACTAATTCCTTCAAACATATTTATTCTTTCCTCCTTCTTTAATAGTCGTTAGT
>CAYTVM010000047.1:0-8813 GCA_964441685.1 uncultured Atribacterota bacterium
AATACTCAACATATCACCACCCATGGGAAATCCATAGACCAGGACTTCCTGCTGGGTTTCAGGTAATTCACCAAATAATAAAGCAGGTTCCCCGTCAAAAAAGGTGGGGTCTTCTACTTTTAGTAGAGCCAGATCAGTTAAATGTGAAACGGCAACTACTTGCGCCTGGTAACGTTTGGTTTCCCCATATTTCCGGACCTGTAAGAAAGTATGATCACTCACCACATGGGCATTGGTCAGAATAAGATTATTTTCAATAATACATCCTGAGCCTGAAACACCCTGAGGTCCCCGCATGCTCCAGGGATTATAATAATCCGGCGAATTACTGACTGTATACACTTTAACAATGGCTTCCCTGACATCTAAAGCGGCACTGGATATCGGAAAGGTAATACCAAATAAAAACAGGATAATTAAGAAGAATATTAACCTTATTTGATACAAATTGGGTAAAAGTAAATATCTGTTTAAAACTCTTGAATTATTTTGTTCTTTCATAATCTAAACCTCTTTATTAAAAAATAATAACCGATTAACCTATGGTTAATGCGGAACTTCTAATTATTTTAACATAAATACTTAACAAATAAAAACACAAAATGGTTTTCATTTTACATTTTTTACCAACACATCTTCCCTCCTCTAAAAACCGGTTTGATGCTTGAGTGTAAGTGACAACCTGCCTCTATTCCTACATATAAACTTTCAGGCAGCTATTGGTTTATAATTCTTTTTGTAGAGTGCAAGGTAGGACATGAGCGTCATGATTAAAACCATTCCAATTAGAATCAAAACATTTTTTAGTATATTATCTGATGATAAATAAAATGCTTTGGTTCTAATGATATCGAGGGCGTATCTATTAGGAAAGAACAGGGAGATTGCTCCGGTTATGGATGAATTATCAATCGGCGCATTATTTATTCCTCCGGAGATAAACCACACCAGCACACATCCAAACATGGTTGTCATTGCGGCTGTAAGAAACTTTTTTGAATAAATGGATGCCAGAGAAGATAACAAGATAAAAAAAAGAGCCACTAAACTTAGTGTTGGATATATAATATAACTAAAGGTGAAAAAATTTCTCCCGGTTAAAATATAGGCAAGGATGATGTTAATGGTTATATTGATTATGGCAAATCCCCAACAAATAAATATGCGTGCTAAAAATGATGGGAATGGTGCCCGTGGAGAAAGGGAATAGAACAATATCGTGCCATAATGTTTCTCTTTGAAAAATAGGTATAAATATAAAAACATGCCACCTAATACGGCTGCTAGAAGGATAGAACCGGAAGCAATGATTTCCACCCATTCAACCTGACCATTCTTGGGGAGTTCTTCTGTTACATTCACATCCCACTCGGAATAATATTTGGAATAAAAAGAAACGATTCCTTCCTGTAAATATAAACGAATATTTTTAGCGAAATCACTATTAAAATTATTAATATCCATATGAATCATAGGATAACGGCTATTTAGAATGATATCTGAAAAATTGGACGGTATGGTTATGGTGCAAACCGGGGTTTTATTTTTTTGCTTGGTTATATCTTCAAAATAGGGGTTATTCCCCAGTGGAGATATCTGATGGATAATTTCATATCTTAATTTCTCACCAAAATCTCCGAAATCATTATTGAGGATTCTAATCGGCAAAGAAGAGAAATTGCCAAAAATTAAACAAAAAATAATTAATACAGCAGACGGCGCAATTAAACCGGCAGCTATTGGTTTAGGATCAGAGATGAATAGTCTAAATAATTTTCTTAATTCCTGATAAAAAAAATTCATTTTCTATCTCCTTAATATTTCACTGAGGTAAATTGTGGTTTGTATATTTCTTGGTCATATTTTAAGTAGAGAAAAAATACCGATATGATTAATATAATGATGGGATAAATGATATCTATTAAAGAAGTTGGACCATCAAAACAACTATGTAAAACCAATTTCATATATTTTGATATGGGATTAATATTAATCATCATCTGAATCCACTTTGTCATTCCTACACTGGTTCCAAATCCTCCTCCTAATACCCAGAGCAAGATTGAACTAATTAATGCAGTAATAAAAGCGACAAGGGATTGTTTTAATGCTATACCAATCAACATGCCAATGATGATTGCATTAAAATAAGCAAGACAAATTATGCCAATTATTGTAGGGGAATTAAAAATAAGTATTTTTAATTTTAGGGTTACAAAAATCATATAAAGAACGATTGTAATCATAGATTTAATCAATGACCCAAGAAATTTACCGCTTAAAATATAAGCAGGATTCATCGGAGATAATTTTAGCAGATCAATACTATTTAATTCCCATTCTCTTGTAAAGGAAAGTGTTCCAAATAATAATCCGCTAAGTAAAATACCGAATATTAAAATGGAAGCTGCAAAAAAGGATGCCCAGGAAGGGTCTTTTCCATAAAGTAATGTTTCAGATATTTGAATTGCTTTTTCAGGAAATTGAGTGTAAAAGTAATTTGATATGGCACCTGTAAGCCTGTTTCTATAATTCTTGGTGATATTTTTATCGATGCTTTCTATTTTTTGATTGATCGAACCACTCAATTTATTATTTTCCACTTTAAGCGGCTCTGTTTCTGTCAGGAATATGAAGTTGCGATTATTATCCTGTTCATTATAATAAGGAGTTCCCGCCGGAGATCTATAATGATCGATTGATTGGTAAAAAGGAGTATTTGTTGTATTGAAACGAATTGGAAAGGAGATATCTTTATCTAATTGCCCTGCAAAAACAAGGAAAAATAGAATGGGCGATAATAAGGCAATAATATGGAATGGCAATGATGACCTGGTTTCTAACATCTCTGTTTTAATCATAAATAAAAGACGTTTCATTGATATTCCTTCTTAATCCCTTAAAGATCTACCGGTATAATGTAAGAATACATCATCCAGAGATGGTTTTTTCTTTATGGTAATTTCCTTTACTCCCAGACTCTCTTTTAATTCATCAGGAGTCCCCAGGGCGATATTTTTACCCTGATCGATAATTAATAGCTTACTGCAAAGATAGTCTGCTTCGCTCATGACATTTGTGGTAACAAAAATAGTCTTTCCGGATTTAGCCAAAGTCTTTATATACTCCCAAATTCGATGGCTCCCCTGAACATCAACGCCCAGAGTCGGTTCATCAAGGAGAATGATTTCAGGATCGTGCAGTAGTGCTCTGCCAATTGAAAGACGACGTTTCATCCCTCCGGAATAAGTTTCAACTTTATCTTTTGCTCTATTTCGAAGCTCAACCAAATCAAGAATATGATAAATAGTCTCTTTTATTTTTTTTAAGTCATCCATATATAATGAGGCTGCAAATTGAAGATTTTGAATAGCATTCAAATCAGGATACAATGAAGTTTCCTGGGGAACAAGGCCAAAAGAGTATCTCAGGGCTTTCCAATCTTTTATTGGAGACTTTCCAAGTATCTTAATTTCGCCACTATCCGGATAAAGCAATCCGGTCAGAAGTTTTATAGCGGTTGTTTTTCCACTGCCATTTGGTCCAAGAAGACCGAATATTTCCCCTTTGTTGACCGAAAATGACAGGTTGTCGTTTGCAATGATAGATTTATATTTTTTTACAACATTTTTAAATAAAATAGTTTCCATATGATCCTTTTCTATCTGCAAAATTTTTCGATAGCAAGCATGATAAATCGCTCTCTTGTTTCGCCATCCGAAAAATTGAATTCATATATCTCTTCCACATATTTTCCGTAAAGTATGGGAAGCATTATTCCCGACATTAATTGAAATAAAATCATGGACAATTTCTCTTCAGATTCTTCTTTGCTAATAGCCTTTATTAATTTTAACAGTACTTTTCTTCCTAATTTCATATTTTCTACCGCTTTGGGAGTCATATCATCTCCATGAGAAATACGTTCGATCTGACTTCTCATAAATCCGGGATATTTGATTTGCGAATCCGAAAAGCTTAATAAAAAGTGTTTTAGCTTTTCTTTGGGTGATAAGGGTAACGTATCCAGTTCGGCAAAGGTGGTTTCCATCTTTTTACCAAAAAGCTTCAAAGTATCATTGATCAGGTTTTCTTTCGATTTAAAATGATAATTAATTGCTGCAATATTGACACCAGAAATTTTGGCAATTTTTCTAATGGTTATCTCTTTAACCCCTTCTGTACTGATTATTTGTAGAGTAGTTTGAAGTATTTTCTCTTTTGTTTTATCAGGCATCTTTACACTTAGTCCTCTGTTACATTTATTTAAACAAGTGTTTTAAACCTGTGTTTAACTATAAGGGAAAGGATTTTATTTGTCAAGTCTTTTACACATTTTATTTGATTGTGAAAACTTTCTAGAAAAATTTTTAGTAATTTATAATAAGTTCCACTCTCAACAATGTTTGGAACTTTGTAATTCTAAAGAATAAGTGCTATTAAAACCCACACTTTTTATCGCTTCTACCTAATCTTTTATGGAAATCACCATCCCCTGATGAAAAACCACGAAGATTTCCCTTAATCCTCAACTCGGACTTATCATACCCTGATAAAAAGTTAGAAAATTTATTTCATCTTTAACTCTTCTGCTTTACCTGCTGCGATGAACGCCAATCCGATGACAAAATTGATTGATTTTACATTGCGAGCAGGTCGGAGAAATTGGCTTACAAATAACCTGCCCATGACCAACCAGATAAGGATTAAGGGGAATCCAATACTCTTTTGGGAAGATACGTTTTAAATCCTGTTCGGTTTCCTCGGGAATTTTTGTTTTTAAAATACCCAGGCGGTTAGAAATGCGATGGACATGAGTATCAACACTAATGGTTGCGATTTTAAAGGCTGTACCCAATACCAAATTCGCCGTTTTTCTGCCAACACCGGGAAACCGAAGGAGGTCTTCTATCTTATGAGGTACCATTCCCTGATATTTTTCTAAAAGGAGAAAGGCAATAGCCTTTATATTTTTAGCTTTTATTCGATAGAAACCAACCGGGTAGATCAGATTGATAATCTCTTCTTCGGATAACTGGGATAACTCGAGGGGATTAGGGGCTTTCGAGAAGAGTCTGTCGGAGACTACGGCAGTCAACTCATCTTTTGTTCGGGCAGAAAGAATCGTTCCAATCAAGACACGATAGGGATATTCATCTTCCTTCTTGATAAATTCCATCAGAGAAATACTATGATAAGAATCATATGCTTTCTTTAAGGCTTCCATAAAAGTAGCATATTCGAACTTTTTAGCATATGCGGTTAAGGCCAAAAGGAAACCTCCTATGGAAAACCAGGATGGTATTAAAATGACAATTTTTCACCGGCTTTTTTATAACAACCTTTTTTCATCGCGGAGCGCTTGAAGTTCGGCAATATTTTGAGATACTTCCAAACAACCGAGATATTTACCTTCTTTATTTTTTAAAGCATAATATTCAATCAATACTTTCTGCTTTTCCTGATGAGGACCAAGGGGAAGGTCAATCCAGAAACGGGCTTTCTCTCTTTTCCCTTCTTTCATCTCTTCTAGTATCTTCTCTACCTTAGCTAAACTCTTTTTCGGATGGCAATCAGCTACTTCTCTGCCTAATACCCCCTCCGGCCTTTTAAAGATTCTGGTAGTATGTTTATTCCAGGCCAAAACTCTATCCGTAGCATCCACTACCGAAAATTCAATCGGAACAGTTTCTAGTACTGCTTCTAATACCTCTTGAGATAATTTACCAATCATTTTCTTCCCTCCTTTTTTACCTTTTTATAATTATCACTATATTTTTTACTATCCACTTTTGGTCTTCCGTCATGTTTATTGAATTAAAAATTGAGCATGGACGGTCACTGTAATATCTTTCTTCCGGGAAGAAGTGTTATACATGCCATAACTCTCAACCTCGGTTGAATAGGGTTCGATGATTTGAAAAACACCTGCTTTGGCTGAAATCATCCGTCCCGGACGATAGGGGCTATCCTCTAATATTTTTTCGGCCCGTTCCCTGGCATTTTTAGTGGCCATGGTCAGTAAATCTTTTTTTAACAGATCGATTTTAGAATAAAAATACTCTAAGGATGATGATTGGAAAAAGATATTATTTTCCAGCAGTTCGTCAGGATTGAGTGCAAGATCTTCTACCTTTTCAATCACTTCTGAAATGATAAAAAGCGGTTGCCGAAGGGTATAGCCAACAACTTTTCCGTCTTCCCATCGGTTCTGGGTGTTAATCGGATTGATATTGATTCCTTCTTCGGGAATCCCCCGACTGCTTAAAATCTTCATCAACCGGTTTCTTTTATCCTGAATTTTTCGATAGCCTTCTCCTACGTTTTCCAGACCGGTATTTTCTTCAATAGTAATATTCCATTTGACGATATCAGACTCAAAACGCTGGGCAGCCGCACCAAGAACATCAACATAGTCCCGGGTTATCCTGCTTTGATAAAAAAAGTACCCAAATATTAAAGCAGATAGCATGATTGATAATCCTAATAATAAAAAGGGAACTTTAAGATTCTGTATATGATTCTCTCTATCCATTTTTTTTATTACCTTTCATTTTTTTAAATCATTCTTGAAAATTTTTAAAAAAACAGTATCTGGTACCTTCTTTTTCTAGCAATTTTTATTATAAAACTTCTCTAAACAGTCAATTTCAACATCATAAGCTTCTATTTCGTATTGGCTAACTTTATCTATGGTCTTTGGAAAACAGTTTTTTTCGTATTGTTCTTTATGGGTCATCTCATGTTCCACTATTGAATTAAACATTGCTTCTCCTGCTTCAGGTCCATATTCTTGCAAATAGTCAAACTGAACATTCAGGTAACCAACCCCTTTTCTCCCTACCCATACATTATCTTTATTCTTTTCAAAATCTATCATAACCTCTTTATTGTCTCCTCTCTTGCCATAAAGGGTCATTTCCTCAATGTCACAGGGGTTGTCCTCATTGACTGAGGCATCGAGATATGCCTTAGCTTTTACATCTGGAGGATCTTCACCGGGAGGAGTTGGTGGCGGATTATTCTCCATCCATTTTATATCCTCTTCGGTTAAATTATCTATGAACTGTTCGGCTTCTTCAGCGGTTTGGCAATTTTTAACATAGATATGTTTGGCAATTTTTTCAATATTGTTTTTGTATTCCTTATATCCTTCCTCTCCAATTTTTTTCTTATAATAATCCTTAATCGTTTTATTACTGTAGAGTTTTTGGTTAATCTTCGCATCGATTATCTTAGATTTTATTATTTCACATGGTATCTTTACTTTACCAAGATTCCATGTAACCGTATAGTTCACACTACCTGTCTTTTCTTCAGGCGGTCCATAGACTGTCCCCATAAAGTTCTGATGTTGGATAGAATATTCTATTTTTTGCGCAGTCCAGGATATAAAGTTGCTCATTACTCCATCTTCAAGCACTTCGGCGATAAGGGCAAATTGAATTCCCCTGAGGCCTTCTGTAAAATTTCCGTCCTTATCCGTAACATCGGTTTGTATCGGTGTTGCTACGGAAAACATATAATGGTCCATATTTTCCTCACTCATCATTGCTTCCATTATACTGGCAGGATCGACCTGACCTGCAAGCTGGAGGGCATGAGCTCGGCCTCCCGGTCCAGTAAAAGTCATCAACTCAAGATGCCCCTGTACCTGAGGATCCATTAAGGCTCGAGGTGATAAGACCTGTACACTCCCCGAACCTTCTTCTCTGCTATAGAACTCTCCGGTTTTCTTATCCGTTACTATATTTTGATAATGCACTCCACCTTGCATACCTTCACTTCCGGGAAAGAAGAGGAGTACGCCCTTTTGGTTTTTATCCAAGGTTAAGGTACCAAATATCAATGCCGACATTGATCCGGTTTCTTCCAGGTTACCATCAAATTCATCGTGCTTATCCCATGAGACTTTCGTATATATGGTTGCTGATACTTCATTCAGGTCCTCAAGGGAATTCTTCTCCTGACCTCTCACCGTGAAAGGAAAGTTCAGGATACATAAGGCAATCATAATAAACAAGAACCAACAAAAAATATTTTTGTTATTACTCATAATTTCCTCCTTAACAAGTTAAAAAGAAAGTATTCCTTCGGAAAGACAATAGGATAGGCACCTATTTATCAACTTTCTTCCTAAGCTTTCCTTTCGGCTTTAACTTAAGAAATCTCTTAATTGAGCCTTTCTATAAAATTATTGAGCTCAAGAGGTTGACCTGCTTTTACTGATCATCCCCTCTTTTTTAGTGATAGGGTGTATACATCCCGCTGCAACGATTAGTGATAATTTAGCATATATAAATTATAGGTCTTCATAGAAGTGATGTCAAAAAATAGGGTTTACTCCTATTTTCCGGCACTCTTTTTCATAAAGATTTCTGTTATAGTATGCGTCAAATTATCGGAGTTAAATATATATTATTTTTTATAGGTGAGCTTCATTAATTTAAGAAGTTCAACATAGATTATAGGAGATAAAGATAGAATAATAATAATCCACCACTGATTTAAAGCTAACGGAACTGTTTTAAAAAAAACTTGCAAGGAAGCCATTGAAATGACAATATATTGTAAGAGACCGGAAATAAAAATAGCCATAATCAAATATAAATTAGTAAATAAACCTATTTTAAAAATAGAATATTTTTCAGAACGAGAGTTTAATGATTGAGATAACTGAGAAAAGCTAAGAGTGGCAAAGGCCATAGTCCTGGCAATATCCAGGGAATAAAAGGTAAGACCCAGGTAAAAAGCACCTAAGGCGAGAAATCCGATAAAAATACCTTGAGAAAAGATATTAAAACCCATCTTAC
>CAYTVM010000048.1:0-8726 GCA_964441685.1 uncultured Atribacterota bacterium
GAGATAAATGGTGTATTTATCCTATGTACGACTATGCCCATCCTCTTGAGGATTATTACGAAAAGATTACCCATTCTGTCTGTACCTTGGAGTTTGAAGACCATCGCCCCCTGTATGATTGGATTCTCAATGCCTTGAATCTTCCAGATTTACCCCAGCAGATCGAATTTGCCCGCCTTAGCTTAACAAATACAGTAATGAGCAAACGGAAGCTTCGTAAGCTAGTGGAAGAAAGTTATGTAACTGGATGGGATGACCCTCGAATGCCGACTGTGGCCGGTCTGCGACGTAGGGGCTACACCCCGGAATCTATCCAAAATTTCTGTGACCGTATCGGTGTATCCAAGAGCAATAGTACGGTGGATGTCCGTTTTCTAGAACATTGTATCCGTGAAGATCTAAACCTGACTGCTTATCGAGTTATGGGGGTATTGCATCCCTTAAAGCTAATTATTGATAATTATCCTAAAGATATGGTAGAAGAGATGGAATCAGAAAATAATCCTGAAGATCCAACCTCCGGAACACGCGAAATACCTTTTTCCAGGATTCTTTACATCGAACAGGAAGACTTCTGTGAAGACCCACCGAAAAAGTATTTTCGTCTGGCTCCCGGTTGTGAGGTCAGGTTAAAAAATGCCTATATTATTAAATGTGAAGGATTTATTCGGGATGAAAAAACAGGAAAAATAAAAGAAGTACACTGTATCTACGATCCGGAAAGTAAAAGTGGTAAACCTGGCGCTAAACGTAAAGTAAAAGGAACATTGCACTGGGTTTCTGCAGATCATGCTTTAAAAGCGGAGGTGCGTTTATACGACCATCTTCTGCTGGACCAGAATGAGAGAGAGGAAGAACAGGAGGAAGAGAAAGATTTTGTAAAACAGCTTAACCCGAATTCTCTGGAAGTTTTAACTGAATGTTTAGTAGAACCCAGTTTAGCGGTAGCGGTTCCCGGAAGCAGATACCAATTTATGCGAATAGGTTACTTTTGTGCAGACCCCGATTCAACATCGGATAAGTTAGTGTTTAACCGAATTGTATCTTTACGGGATACTTGGGATAGAATTCTTAAGGCTGACAAAAATTAGAAAGCTCGAATTGAAATATGGGAGTCTATCATTAATTCCAATTAATTTTTACTCGGAAGTCATAAAATTTTAAACCCGAAAGAAGCGATAAATTTTAAGAATTATTGTAGTATTAATTACTCCGCAGTAGCAATGGTGAATTTCCAACATGAGGTTTGTGACCGGAAAATATTTATTTAAAAATCAAGTTGCACACCCATTTTAATTTCAGTGCTGTTCTTTTCTAGCTCATAGGTGTTTATCTCGGCAGTAAAGGATAGATCCGGTGTAAATTGATAATCAATATTAAAACTATTTTCGCTGAACCCATCAAGAGAAGTAGAATAGCTAAGAAAAAGGTCTTCGGTAATGCTTTTACCCACTTCTAATCCGAATTCTTTAAAATTCAAATCATAAAAGGGAGTGGTCTCACCATTTTCCTTAAATATGGTTTCTATTCGAAAGACATCCAGCCCTAGAGACTTAGCGATCTGATTTTCAGCTCTTCTGAGAAAATTAATGCTTAGACCTTGAAAAATTAAATTAAAAATTTCTCCCCTTAATAATTCATCAATCTCTCCCTCTGATAGACCGCTAATATTTTTATTTAAGGTTAATAAAGAAATAATTTCTGGCTCAGATAAAGCAGGTTGGGAAGAGAGTGATATTTGAGGATCAGAAAGATTTCCGGAAATTTTTAAAAAGACAGTAACCTGGTTTACCTTAGTATTGGCTTTAATATCCAGTAATACATCAGGACCGGTAAATTCATTCAGTAATAATTTACCTTCGCTAAATTGGAATTTTTGTTCAAGGAATACAAAATACCCTTTTCTGACGTTTAATTGGCCGGTGAAAACGGGCTGAGGTAAATCCCCTTGAATTTTTACTTCTCCATCTAATGTTAATTCTACATTAGGAGCCTTAAACTGAAAATCTTTTAAAATTTTAGCGGAAAGATCTACATTACCTTTTAAACCCATTAAAGAATTATTTTTTTCAGGGATAAATTGATTACCTGGTTTCCAATTGAGTTCTCCTTCAGAGAAAATAAATTCTCCTTTTATTTGAGGGGAATCGATAGATCCATTAATTTCAGCCTGGAAATTCGTTTGGGTAGTTAAAATATCTTCATAGATTAATTTCCCTCCTTCGTTCCATATTTTAATTCTTAGATCATCTGGTTGAAAATTAACTAACTTAAAATCTCCGGAAGCATAAATTAAATTATTATCCAATATAAAAGTTAGTTGTGGAATTTTTACCAAATTATTAACAATTTCAACCTTAGATTCTATTTTCTCTAGCTTAATGGGGATAGCGGTTAATTCTAAACTTCCCTGATTGAGGGTAAGTTGTCCATTAAGAATGGGCTGGCTGACGGTGCCGGATAAATTTAGAACAAGATTAGTGATACCCTGAACTTGTTTAAAGTCTCTATCCCAAAATATTTGTATGAAACTTAAATCGGTATTTTCCAAACTGACTTTAAAATTCAAAGGTAATTGATTAAAGTCTGTGTCTTGCTCCTCTTTTTTTTCAGAGATAATAAAAGGAAAAGGTATTTTGCCTTGAGCTTTAATTTGGAAATCCTTCTGGTAAGAGATGATTAATTCTTGTATTTCCAGATTACCCTCTTTCCAGTTAATTATGCTTTGAAGCTCCTCAAATTTAAAATTACGGAAGATCCCGTCTTCTATTTGAGCAGAAATAGATATACTGGGGCGCTTAAGCGAGCCCTGGTAAGTTCCGGTAATATTCAGATTTCCTTTTATATCTTCTTGGAATCCGATAAGCTGAGCCAGATTGTTTAAATCGAATTCACTTGCCTGAAATTCTATATCTAATAAGTTTTGAGTAAGATCCAGCCATCCTTTAGCGAAAAACTGTCCTTTCTTCTGTATTAGCAATAATTCACTGAGGGTGATTTTAGATCCTTTTTTTTCTAAAGTTAATTTTAAGTCATGTTGCACAACGGTCTCATCCTGAAGGGTGGAGAATTGAGAATTTAAAAGAAACTGCTGAGAAGTTAAATCTCCCATTATTTTTAGTTTTCCCTCTATTTTAGAGGGAAAAATGTTGGCTATTTTTAAATCTCTTAAATTAGCTAAATCTATTAATTGATTTAAATCTTTATGATTAAACTCTATATCTAGAGAAAAAGGAATATCTTTTTTAAAATTTGCTTTTCCTTGAGCATTGATTTGCATTTCTGCCTGCGTAAAGCGCAATTCTTCAATGGTCAGTTGATAATTATTTATGCTCCAATTCAAAAAATTATTTTGCCCAGAAAGGGGAGTATTTACAGAAGAAATTGCATCTCTTGCCAATCTAAAATGGGATTTTCCCTTACCCAGATAATAATTATTTATAGAAATTTCCTCTAAATCTAATTGAGTATCCAGAGAAATATCCGGCCAATTCCCTTGAAGGTTAGCAAAACCATGAGCCCATCCGGATAAAGACTCCTCAAAAACAAATAATTCGCTTAAATAATTCATATCTAATCTGCTTAGTTGAAGTTTTAGATCAACTTGTTTTTGGCTATCTTTTTGAAGATCAAACTGTCCAGCGGCAGTTAAACTAATACCATTATTGTCTAAAGTGATCTTTTTCAATTGCATGAAAGGAAACTGATAAGATATATCTCCTTCAAAATTATCTACCGTTAAATTTTCCCAATTAACGATCTTTAATTCTAACCTGCTTTCTATTTGAGGTTGAGAAGCTGTACCCTGAATTTTTCCAGCAATATTACCAATGCCTCTTAATTCATTAAGATTAAATAAAAAGGAGAAATCTTCCAGAGAGATATTATCACTATTGAATTGAAAATCCAGTTGATTTTTTGAATCCAATTTTCCAGATAGATTAAATTGATTATGAAGATAAGTTAAGGTAAGTTTATTTAACTCGAAGGAAGAAGAATTAATAATTTTCATGTCCAGTTGGGCAGTAAGGGGTTCTGGCAATTTATTTTTCAATAATTTCACTTCTTGAGCGGATAGTTGTGCGGTTAAGTTTATAGGTGAATTCGCCAGGAGAGTTCCTTCTATGATGATATTTCCAGATAAGCCGCTTGAAAATGAATCCAAAAAGGTTATATTCTTAAAGGCAGA
The DNA here is from genome assembly GCA_964441685.1 of uncultured Atribacterota bacterium. GTDB lineage: Bacteria > Atribacterota > Phoenicimicrobiia > Phoenicimicrobiales > Phoenicimicrobiaceae > Sediminicultor. The sequence continues at coordinate 4,190 of CAYTVM010000048.1, forward strand.
ATTTTCTAAATCAAGTCCTTCGAACTGGGCAAAAAATTTATAAACCGGAGATGCTTTTTCCCAATCAATGATTCCGTCTATCTTTATTTTAGTATTTTCCCATTGGGTCTCGAGGGATTCAATCATCAGTTGTTCTTCCTTAAAAGTAAATAGAAGATTTGGGTTTTGTAATTGCCAACTGTTTAGGTTAAGCAGTAAAGAGTTAGCTTTGCCTTTTACCTGGAAGTCATTAAGATTGCCTTTTAAATTGATATCCAGAGATACATCCCCTTGCAATAAAAGATTGGTTTCTGAAATATATCCTTCCAACTCTTCCTTTAAAAGAGTTAAAGGAAAGTCATTTGTTTTTAAATCAAGATTAAAATTGACTATTTCTTTAAAAGAAAGTTCCCCCTTAAGATTGAAAGGTTGGCTATGAATCAATCCTTGAAAAGTATCGATTTGAATCTCTGATTCTTGGAATTTTATTAAACCATGAACATTTTCCAGGAATATTTTATTTAGAGATTCAGGTCTTAAATTAACTCCTTGACATGATGCTTCTCCCTGCCAAGATATTTTCGCAGGCTCTAAAGTTGGATCAGAGTTTAAGACTATTTGCAAATCAAATCGACCCTTTTCCAGATTTAACAATTCAATACCATTGATATAATGTTGAAAATGCATCATATCAGCATTTTCAAGCTGGCAACTTAGGGAATAGAGAGGTTGATCGATAAATAAAAATCCTTGTAGGGCAATTGGTGAGCTTTCTTCTTCTATTAAAGCATTAAATTCAAATTCAACTTCGGGTAAGTTATTTAAGTTAAAAAAGCAATTTATGTTTTTGACCTCAGTGGATAATCTTTCGTTTTGATTTACAAAATCATCTTGAAAGAGGAGGCGACTATCTTTAAAATAAATTTTATTAAAAGTAAAATTATTTTTAATCATTTCCGGCTGAAGATTGAGTTTTTTTACTAAATCAAAGTCTCCTTGTATATCTCGTTGAAGATTTAAGTTAGCCCTTTGAAAGATAAGCTGTGTGATAACTAATTGCCAGTTTTTAAATTGTGGAAAGGGTAATGTAAGCCGAAAATTTATAGTAACCTTCTCTGCTTCTAACAGAGGAATATTTTCTTCCGTTAAAGTATTTTCCAAAATAATTAGATTAGAAAATACCAATGAATTGAAAGAAACCGATTGAATTTCTTCGATATGCACGCTTTTGCCCAGATTATTTTCTAATTGCTTGATAATTATTGGTTTTAAATAATCCTTAAATACTTGGCTATTTAAAATAAAAAGGTAGCTTGATCCTAAAATGATTACAAACACTATAACTATTAAAAAAAATAGAAGAAATTTTCTTTTAAATAGATTAATCAAATTGATTTTACCCCGTTCACTAAAAAGATTAAAAAATAGATAGGTTAAATATGAAATGAATGAATAATATCATAATATAATGGCAGATGAAATTTGAGTGTTAGATGATAGTTTTTTATAAGCCTTATTTTATTATATTATAACATAATTGATATAATTTTATAAAGATAACACACTCAAAGTGGTATTGCTTCTTAATATAAGCTGGCAACCAATATTAGTAAAATATAAATTAAGAAGGCTTTTTTATTATAATATTTTTAATAAAAAGAAGGATTTTATAAGTTTATAACGTATTTTAAATATATTAGACATCAATTTAGATCTCTTTAAATCGATTCAAAGGAGGTTAAAAATGAGCTTTAAATTAATCTTAGCCCTAATACTCATTGGTTTTGCGGTTATCTTTATAGTTCAAAATGTCGTTGTTGTTGAAATCCGCTTCTTACTCTGGACTTTATCTATGTCACGATCATTACTCATATTTTTCTTACTTGCGGTAGGAGTTACCATTGGCTGGCTATTGCATAGTTATTTCTTACATCAAAAGAAAAAAGCGATTTAACTTTATTTCTAACTGTTTCTAAATATCAAATCGAGAGGAGAATAATCATGGTAAAGCAAAAGAAAAAGGGCTCAAAAACAGCAGGCCTTCCCCCCGGTACCTTGATTCATGTCGGGGAGAGAAAGATCGAAACCCCAAAAATTACACTTATCGATTATAATACGACAGAATATCATGAAAAAGAGGTAAAAGAAATTGAGAAATGTTTTCCTTTTGATGATAAATCTACTGTTACCTGGATTAACATTGATGGTATTCACGACATTGAAACAATAGAAAAAACAGGAGAACATTTAAAGTTACACCCGCTTCTATTAGAAGACATTATGAATACTGATCAACGTCCCAAAATAGAAGATTATGGAGATTATATCTTTATTGTTTTAAAAATGCTTTATTATAATGCAAAAGAAAATGGATTAGAAGTCGAACAGGTTAGCTTGATTCTTGGTTCAAATTACGTTATTTCTTTTCAAGAGAAAGAAGGTGACGTTTTCAATTCTATCAGAGAGAGAATTAGAAGGGGAAAGGGAAGAATGAGAAAATCAGGAGCTGATTATCTTGCATATACCTTAATAGATGCCATAGTTGATAGCTATTTTATAATCCTAGAAGGAACCGGTGATAAAATTGAGGGAATAGAAGAAAAATTAATCACTAATCCTAAACCGGAAACCTTGCAAACGATTCATAACTTAAAAAGAGAAATGATTTTTTTACGTAAATCAGTTTGGCCCTTACGAGAAGTAATCAGTAGTTTAGAAAGAACAGAATCAAAGCTTATAGAAGGGTCTATTAGTATGTATTTAAGGGATTTGTATGACCATACCATTCAAGTAATTGATACAATAGAAACATTCCGAGATATGATTTCTGGGATGCTGGATATTTATCTTTCAAGTGTTAGCAATAAAATGAATGAAGTAATGAAACTATTAACCATTATAGCTACTATATTTATTCCTTTAACTTTTATTGCTGGTATTTATGGAATGAACTTCGTATATATGCCAGAACTTCAATTGCGTTGGGGATATTTTGCTTCATTGTTTATAATGGTAGTCGTAAGTATTGTAATGCTAATTTATTTTAGGAAGAAAAAATGGTTATAGAAGAAATTAAATTCTTTAGGCAAAGGGGAAATCAATTGTTTTATTCCCTATAAGAAGCTGAAAAAAGTAACAGAATTATTAGATTAAAAAACATTCAGATTGTATGAACGGATTAGTAATTTTAAATTGGATTAAGAATTATTTTTTATTTTCATTAGTAAGAAATACGGTTTGAGTAGGATAAGCAAATTCGATTCCTTCTTTTTCAAAGGCTTCTTTTATTTTAAAATTAATTTCTTGCTGGATATTCATATATTTTTTATAGTCACTAGCTTCGACATAATACACTACTTCAAAGTTTAAGCTGAAATCCCCATAAGAAGAAAAGTGAGCTCGGTCAAAGGTTGTTTCTGGAATTTGAGTAATAATTTCTTCAACTATTTGGGGTATTTTCTTTAATTGTACCAGGGTAGTTTGATAAATAACTCCAAACTGAAATGCAGCTCGTCGTCGTTCCATTCGTTTATAATTTCTTATTCTAGAATTAGTTAGGTCCGTATTGGAAAAAATGAGTTGTTCGCCCCCTAAGCTAATTAGACGGGTTGTTTTAAGGCCTATATGGTCTACAGTACCTTTAAATTCACCAAGGACAATAAAATCACCGATCACAAAAGGGCGGTCAAAGAAAATGATAAAACAACTAAATAAATCTCCCAAAATAGATTGAGCGGCAAGAGCAATAGCAATACCACCAATACCTAAGCCGGCAACCAGTGCTGAGATTTTAATCCCAAAATTATCCAAGAGAATAATAAGGACAATGCTCCAGACGATAACTCTTATAACAGTAATCATGCCTCTTAATACTTGTTTTTTAGCCTGGTCTTTTTCCTTTTTTACCCAGTAAGTTTCAAGCCAATAGATGGTGATAGATAGTAAAAATCGAATTCCGAAGAAGGTCACAAGAATAACGACGAAAATATTAAAAAATCTCTCAATTTGCGAATCCATAGTTAGTCTTTTAATACTAATATAAAAAGCACCAAAATAAATTAAATTTAAAAAAGGTTTTATTTTTTCTTCGAAGGCTTTCACAAATTTATCATTTATAATAGTAGTGGTCTTTTTTGCCCAATTGTTGAGTAACTTTAGTAGGATACTTTTTATAATTTTAATAGATATGACGAGTAGAATAAAAATTGCGATAGCAATGATATAATCGATAATTCTATTTTGGAAGTAGGTTTGTTGGAAAAAGTCATTAATCATCTTTTATTCTCCTTTGGTAAAAAGTTTTCTAAATTCCAAGAAAGTGTAATGCTCTCTATTAAGCGTACATATTTTAAGTTAGTACTAGCTCTTTATTTTTACCATATTTTTGATAATATTCGCAAGGGGTATGATAACCTAAAGCCTGGTGAGGAAAATCATGATTATAATTATCTACCCATTTATCTAATGCTCTTTGAAAAGTAAAAGGATTATCCCAATCATAAGGCCAAACCAGATCTTCCTTTAAGGTCCTGATCACCCTTTCGGTATCGGCATTCCC